>JADGQU010000094.1 GCA_017881545.1 Gemmatimonadaceae bacterium | reverse complement strand
CCCTGCTCGTACAGCTGCTTGCCGAACTGCGCGTCGAGCGCCTGGCGCACCCATTCGACGAAATACGGCGCCGTTTCGCCTGTGATCGACTTACTGGCGAGCTGCAACGGGTACGCTTTTGCTCTGCTCGCGTCGGCATCGTTGATTTTTCCATCCTCGCGCATGAGCTCGATGACGGTATTGCGGCGCTGGATCGCGCGTTCGGGGAAGCGAACGGGGTTGTAGCGCGCGGGCGCCTTCGGAAGCGCGGCAAGCATCGCGGCTTCGGCGAGATTCAGGTCCCGGACGGATTTGCCGAAGTACCGCTGTGATGCCGTCTCGACGCCGTAGGCGCCGTGGCCGAGGTCGATCTGATTGAGGTACAGCTCGAGGATTTTCTTCTTGTCGTACTTCGCCTCGATCTCTCGCGCAACTTTGGCTTCCTTGACCTTGCGGATGATGCTTTTCTCGCGCGAGATCTGCTCGGGGAAGACGTTGCGCGCGAGCTGCATCGTAATCGTGGAGAATCCCTGCGAAAAGCCACGGACCGGCGACCGGAGAACCACGGCCGCGGCGCGGTGCCAGTCGATGCCGGCGTGCTGGTAGAAGCGCTTGTCCTCGGTGCTGACGAATGCTTCCTGAACGATCTTCGGGATCTCGTCGATCTTTACCAGCGTGCGGCGCTCGAGACCGAGCTCGGCGATGAATCTTCCGTCAACGGCGTAGAGCTTCGACGTCTGGTGCGGCGTGTACTCAGCCAGGCTCTCGATCGAGGGGCACTGGTTCCCGCGGCAGATGAGCGCCCACGTGCTGTAGACTACCCCGCTGCCGAGCGCGACGAGGAAAGTGACGATAAGCAGCACCACCCGGACGAACGTCGGGTGCCGCTTGTGGAATCGGAGTTTGTTGTTGGTGTCGGCGGCCATGCGGAGTTTGGAAGATAACTGAGATACACCGAAGGTGACACCGTGGTCGGGCGTCCCTATCTTCCCCGCATGAATGCGAAGAATTCATTGCTGGACGAGCTGTCCTGGCGCGGTATGCTCTACCAGCACACGGACGGTTTGGCCGTCGCTCTCGCAACTGAAGTGGTGGGCGCTTACGTCGGGTTCGACCCCACCGCCCCGAGTCTGCATGTGGGCAGTCTCGTGCCGGTGATGGGTCTGGTGCATCTGCAGCGCTCCGGGCACCGGCCGGTAGCGCTGGTCGGCGGCGGCACCGGCATGATCGGGGATCCGAGCGGGAAGGCCGCTGAGCGCCCCCTCGCCTCGGTCGAGGAGATCGAGGCCAACTCGCGAGCGATCGGAAAGCAGCTGGAGCACTTCCTCGACTTTACGGGCCCCAGGGCCGCGCGTATGCGGGACAACGCAGTGTGGCTTCGTCCGCTCAAGGCGGTGGAGTTCATGCGCGACGTCGGCAAGCACTTCACGATCAACTACATGCTGGCGAAGGATTCGGTGCAGTCGCGGATCGAGGGCGGGATTTCGTTCACCGAGTTCTCGTACATGCTGCTCCAGGCGTACGATTTTCTGGAGCTCAATCGCCGCGAGGGAGTGACGCTTCAGATGGGCGGCAGCGATCAGTGGGGAAACATCACCGCCGGTCTGGAGCTGATCCGGCGCGTCGAGGGGAAAACGGCGCATGCGCTGACCATGCCGCTTGTTACTACCGCCGGCGGATCCAAATTCGGAAAGACCGAAGCGGGAGCGGTGTGGCTCGATCCGGCGCGCACGTCGCCGTACAAGTTCTATCAGTACTGGATCAATGTCGACGACCGGGATACCGGGAAATACCTGAGACTGTTCACTCTGATGTCGCGTGCGGAGATCGAAGCGCTCGACAAGTTGATCGAGACGGCGCCCGAGAAGCGCGAGGCTCAACAGGCTCTGGCGCGCGAGGTGACCGCGCGCGTCCACAGCGAGGAAGCCGCGCGAGTGGCAGAGGAAGTGTCGCAGGTGTTGTTCGGGAAGGCGGATCCTGCGTCGCTGACGGAGCCAGTGTTGCGAGCCTTGAGCGAGGAGGTGCCATTCGCGGAGTCACGCGAGTCGCCCGGCTTGCTGGACGCAATGGTGACGTTGAAGCTCGCCGCATCGAAGGGAGCGGCGAAGCGATTGGTCGAGCAGGGCGGGGTTTATCTCAACGGGCAGCGCGCGACTGGCGAGACCGACCTGGCGTCGACAAAGCCCTTGAGCGGGGGGTATCATCTGCTGCGAAAGGGCGCCCGCGACTACGGACTCGTCCGAACCAAGCGTTAACCAATGACCTCGTCGGAATTCCGCACGGCGAGAAAAACGCTCGCGTAGCGTCGCGCCTCAAGCAGCCGCTACACCACGCCGCCGCAAACCGGGACATATTTAGTTCGAGCAACAGGTTTGAGGCGAAGCATGATCAACGGCGCGCACTTTCTTCTCTACAGCAGGAATCCGGAAGCCGATCGAGCATTCATTCGTGATGTGCTGGGATTCAGCTCGGTCGATGCCGGCAGAGGTTGGCTGATATTCGCATTGCCACCGGCAGAAATTGCCGTGCATCCTTCCGAGGAAGACTCGGCGCCAAATTCGGACGACGGCGTTGCCGGCGTTTCGCTGTATTTCATGTGCGACGATCTTGCCTCGACGATGAAATCTCTGGAGGCGAAAAAAGCGAGCTTCGAGCCGACAGAAGAGGCACCATGGGGAATCGTTACGACACTCGCTCTCCCGAGCGGCGCGAGAGTCGGTTTATATCAGCCGACGCATCCTAGGGCAATTTGATCTGCTTTGACTCCTTATACCGCCCCAACCGAGGCGCACATGCTCTTCATGGTGATCGAGACGTACCGCGATGGGGATCCGAAGCCGGTCTATCGTCGCTTCAAGGAGAAAGGACGGATGGCACCGCCCGGTGCGCGGTACCTCTCGAGCTGGGTGACGACCGATTTCGAGCGGTGCTTTCAGGTGATGGACTGCGACGACCGGATGCTGCTGGACGAGTGGATGGCCAACTGGAGTGACATCATCGAATTCGAGGTCATTCCCATCATTACATCGGAGAAGGCCAGCACGGCAATCGCGCCGCATCTGTAGCATCGATGCGGCGCACAACCGGCCAACTTCGCAAATACAAACTGCCCTGCCGCCCGCTTCCCGCTAAACGCTGCCTGCTACCTGCTGCCTACGACATGACCGGTCTCTGTGGCGCGGCAGCGTCGTTGTCGTTCATCGTGCCGGGTTCCCCGGCGTCTTCACGATCCGGTAAACCCGTCCGTTCGAGCTGCAGATATACAATTCTCCCTGGCTGTCTTCCCCGAATGAAGCAATGCTGCCGAGCTTTCCGACCGGCCATTCATGCTGATCCGTGACTTTTCCGTCGGCAAAGCCGAAGCTGCGAAGCCAGCTGTTGCAGTAATCGGAATAGAAGTACTGCCCCTTGATCTCGGGAATCTTCTCGCCGCGATAGACGAATCCGCCGATGACGGAGCAGGCCGAATTCTCGTGCGAGTACGAGAGCGCCGGCTTCTGCATTCCCGCCTGATTGCAGAATGATGAAGGTTTGTAGCAGGACGGACCCTCCATCACGTTCCAGCCGTAGTTGACGCCGGCAATCGACATTTGAACGACGTTGATTTCCTCATACTTGTCCTGGCCGACATCCGCGATGTAGAGCAGTCCGGTAAAGCGATCGAACGCGAATCGCCACGGATTTCGCAGGCCAATCGCCCAGATCTCCCCTCTGCCGCCACCCTTCGAGTAAGGGTTGGCTGTCGGGACGAGATACGGATCGGCCCGATCGACGTTGATGCGGAGAAGTTTGCCGAGTAGCACACTGCGATTCTGACCGTTCCCGTGGGGATCCCCCTGCCTCCCGCCATCTCCCATCCCGACGTAGAGCATTCCGTCGGGTCCGAAGAGGTTGAGTCCGCCGTTGTGGTTCGCGTATGGCTGGTCGATCGTGAGAATCAGCTTGGCCGACGCCGGATCCGCGACGCTCCTGTCCGTCGACGACGACGTGTAGCGCTCGATGCGCGTGTCGCCATTCTTGTCGGTGTAGTTGACGAAGAGAAATCCGTTGGTCTGATACTGCGGATGGAACGCGACGCTCAGCAGTCCACGCTCGCCGCCGTAACCAACCTTGTTTCTGATATCGAGGAACGGTTTGTCGGCGAGCTTTCCATTCTCGACGATTCTGATGCGGCCGGGCTGCTCGACGATGTAGAGCCGGGGGTCGTTTGCCGGCGCGGTTAGATAGACCGGGTTGTCGAGACCGTGCGCGACTTCCTCGACGGCGAGCGCGACCGGCAGTGGCTTGGACTCAAACGCCTTCTGCGACGATGCGTCGTCCTTCGGAGCGGCGCACACGATCGTTGTCAGAGCCAGCATCAGCGACGCCGCACGGGTCATGGTCAAGCCTCCCCCTCCTTCTTCGCCTTGTAGTACTGCCTGGGGTCGAGCGCGTCACGCAGCGCATCGCCCAGCAGGTTGAATCCCAGCACCGCGGCGCCGATCGCAACCCCCGGGAAGACGGACGTCCACGGCGCGCGTCGAAGTTGATCCAGATCGCGTCCGTCTGCAATCATCGACCCCCAGCTTGGCGCCGGGGGCGGAACACCGAGCCCGAGAAAGGAGAGCGCGGCTTCCGCCATGATCGCGCCCGCGACGCCGAGCGTCGCCGCGATCACGACGGGAGCGATGACGTTGGGCAACACATGCCGCGCCATGATCCGAAGATCGCCGGCGCCGAGTGCTCTGATGGCCTGGATGTACTCGAGCTGCCGCACGACGAGAACCTGGCCCCGAACGATGCGCGCCATTCCGGCCCAGCCGACAATGCCAATCGTCGCGAAGACGACTCCCTCCGACGGCTGGAGCGCCGCCACCATCGCGATCAAGAGGAGCAGCGTCGGGAACGCCAGCGTGACATCGGCGAGACGCATCACGACCTCGTCGACCCACTTGCCATAGAATCCGGCGAGGAGACCCATCGAGACGCCGAGCGTGAGCGCGATGCCCTGCGAGATGAGGCCGACGGTGAGCGAGACGCGCGCGCCAAACACGAGGCGCGACCAGATGTCACGGCCCTGGATGTCGGTGCCGAGCCAGTGGTGCCCCGATGGACGCTCGAGGATGTGAAGAAGATCGATGGAGATCGGATTCTGGCGCGCGATCAGCGGCGCCAGAGCCGCGGCAAGAGCCATGACGACGACGATCCCGATTCCAATCCGCGCACGGTTGTCACCCAGGAATCGCTGCCGCTGTTTCGGATCCAGCATCGTCCTCCAGTTCAGTCTTCAAAGACCGGGTACGTGTGCTTGCGAAATGCGGTGGGCTTACGCCGCCGGATCCCGCAGCTCGGGCGGCGTGTCCGGCGGCTGGCGTTTCCATCTGCGGTGCTGCCAGAAGTACTGCGCGGGCACGGCTCGAACCCACTTTTCAAGATGCTCGGTGAAGGTCGTGACGATCGCATCGACGTCGCGATCCATGTCGCCGGTGCGACGGGCCTCGATGCGCTCGACGACGATGCGATAGCGCCCATTCGGCTTCCGGAGCGCCACCACGAAGATGACCGGCACCTCGAAACGCAAGGCGAATACCGCCGCGCCGCGCGGCGTTTTGGCCGGGCGTCCGAAGAAGGGGACGAACGTCGACGCCAGGCCCATCACTCCCTGGTCGGCGACGAACGCGACCGCTCGGCCGGCGCGGAGTGAGCGCGGCGTCCGCCTCACCGCTTCGGAGTCATGCACGACCGTCATCCCGATTTCTTCGCGCGTGTGATTTATCCAGGCGTCGAAGAGCGGATTGGCCATCCCTCGCACGATTGCGTCGAGCGGAATCCCGCGTGCGGCGACGTACGCGCCCGCGAGCTCCCAATTGCCGATGTGCCCGGTCACCATGACGGCGCCCTTCCCCTTCGACATCACGTCCTCGACCTCCTCCCAGCCTTCGACAGTCTCCACCAGCTCCTGGAGTCCATTCTTGCCGAGTTTGTCGAGAAGCGCCGCCTCGATGAACGTGCGGCCGAGGTGCCGGTACGATTCCCGGGCGAGATTCACCACCGCTTCAGGACTGAGATCGGGGAACGCGGCCGCGATCTGCCGCTCGACCACGCGCTTACGAATTCCAAGTGGACGATATCCAAGCTCGCCGAGCTTTTCCCCGAAGCTGCAGGCGGCATCCCAGCTCATCGCCCGCAACGCACTGATCGTCGCGCGCATGGTGTAGTACTCGGCGCGGTGCGCGAGAGTGGGTTTGCGCACGGGCCTGTCCGGCTTTTTCGGAGGTGCCGCTTTCGCGATGCCGCTGTTTTCGTGGGCTGTGGGCGCTGTCACTGTAGTTACGATAGCGGATTCACGAACGCTTCGCCGGAAAGCAGGTTGTGAATTCGCTGGTCGAACGTGTGGTGCTCGCGCACGAACGACTGCCCCTCGCGCCTGATCCGCTCACGCGCCGCGGAATTCTCGAGGTAGTAGCCGATCTTGGCGAGGCAGGAATGCGTGTCCTTGTACCAGGCGCAGTGATCGCCCTCACGCAGCATCTCGGTGAGGCCGGGAGTTCCGTGTCCGAGGTAGAATCCGCCGGCCAGGATCACCATCCACGTTCGGTCCGATGTGTACCTGCCTCCGCCTTTCGCGCGATCGGGATTGATGCCAAGGCTGATATTTGAGCTGGAACAGACGGCAGCGAACTCCTTTCCCTCCACGGCGCGTCCCTTCCAGTTGAGTGGCTTCCGCCATTCCTCCCAGCCATTGCCCCACACTTTCAGGTCGTACTTCTTCGCAATCTTGAGAAGAAATTGCGCGCGCGAAGGATCGTATCCGTTGCCAATGAAGCTGACGTCCGAGTGATAGCTCTTCTTCGCCGGGACGGGCCTGATGTCGCGATCCGCGGCGGAGGGGAGAAATTTTGCCGGGAGTCCGAGCGCCCTCCACTCTTTTTCGAAGCCGGAGACGAAGAATGTCTGCGTGAGCTTCCCTACCGCGACGACGTGCGCGACCTCCGGCCGGTACGTGCTCTTGTACCACTGCGGATCGTGGTACCACAGCGAGTTCGGCTTGTTGTCGAGGATCGTCGCGACAGTCTCGAGATCGAGACCCTGGCACTTGCCGAGGATCACATGGTCGGGCTTGAATCGGCGCGCCTGCGACAGCGCCCACTTCTGCGTGAGCTTGCGGCCGATCAGGCGGGCGGCGCGCTTGTCGTCTATGACCAGCGTCTTGTGGCCGTCTCTCTTCAGCGCACGCTCGGTGCACTTCTCCATCCGCCACCGCTGGTTGGCACCGATGATGAGGACTCTCAAAGCTTGGTCAGGCCCTCAGAGTTCACGAGTCGAGCGCTCCCATAGTCGCGCGTACTTGGCCATGACGCTCGCGGCGGCAAGGCAGGCGAGGACGAGTCCGTGAGCACCATCTCGAAATCCTCCTTTCAGGAGGTACATGCTGACGAATCTCGCCGGAGGCTTGAAAAGAATCGCCGCGGCTGATCCCCGCCGTCCCTTCGCAAAATTCTGCTCCGCCCACCATCGGCTGTACCTGTCGAACTTCTCAAAATATTGATTGAGAGAAATGTACGTGTAATGCAGGAGTTTATTCCTGAGCTCACCGATCGCGCCGTCCGGCGCGTCGACGTGCTCGTGCACCAGATTGGCGTTGTAGCGCAAATCGCGCCTGAACAGACGTATGGGCTTGTCGCTCTCCCACCCTCCGTGACGTATCTCCTTGCCGAGAAAGTAATTGCGGCGCGGAATGCGAAACGCCGACGCACTGCCCGGACGCGAAACCACCTGGCTGATTTCGGCAGCAAGCTCAGGCGTGCAGCGCTCGTCCGCATCGAGCACCAAGATCCACGCGGTCTTCGCCCTCTCGATCCCATGATTACGCGAGGCTCCGATGGTCGTGAACTTCGGGCTGATCACCGTCGCGCCCACGCCGCGCGCGCGATCGATCGTGTCGTCCA
>JADGQU010000383.1 GCA_017881545.1 Gemmatimonadaceae bacterium | reverse complement strand
CGAAGCGGTCAGCCCGCCGAATCATCCGGCGACGCGAATCATCGAATGACGCGATCTGCGCCGCGAGCAGTTCGGAGGATGTGAAGGCCTGCTCGTAAACGCGCTGAGTCTCCGGCATCGCAGCGATGTAGGCCGCCCGATCGATGACTTTGTTGAGGAGCCGGTCCTGCGGGTCGTGCCATCGGGCGATGGACTCTCGCAGGGAGTTGTACGCCGGTACGGAACCGCCGCCGATCCGTTGAACGTAGGGTTGCAGCGACTCCATGGCGTGTCTCTGCGCTTCTCGAGCCGAGCGGTACTTGTCCAGAAGAACGGGATCGTTGTTCAGCAGATAGCCGCGGATGGAGGATCCTTCGATAGCCAGGTCGAAGTTGATGCTGTCCATCAGCGCATGAGCCGGCGCCGCCGACTGGTCGACCTGCGCGCGATAGGCGTTCGTTCGACCGGCCACCCACAGCGGAACGGCCAGAAGCGTCACGAATGAGAAGAGGACCATGAGAACCGGGAACCAGTTCACGAAGCGCCGGTGATGCGGCTCCGTGCGCATCTCCGCCCTCAGGTCCACACGCGGGACCTCGGTCAAAGAGCGCCAACCGTTCAACATCTCAGATCCTTCGTGCAAATGATGATCCATTGACGTTGAAAGGCACAGACAGCACAGACACTTCTGTCTGTGATGTCTTCATGCACTTGGGGCCGGCGCGGCGGGCCTGCATGTCTGTAGCTGGTGTCAGGGTGTTACAGCCAACCTTTTTCGCGGGCGATTCGGGCGGCTTCCACGCGGTTCTGCCCCCCGACCTTGCTGATGCCTTCCGAAAGGTAGTTGCGGACTGTTCCTTCCGAGAGGTTGAGGGAAGAAGCAATGTCGCTCGTCGTCTTCCCTTCAGCAGCGAGGCGCAGGACCTGTCGTTCCCGTTCGGTGAGCGGATCGGGCTCGCTCCACGCTTCTGCAGCCAGCTCGGGATCGACGGCGCGGCCTCCTGCATGAACGCGTCGAATGGCATTGGCCAGTTGCTCGGCGGGGGAGTCCTTGAGCAGATAACCGGAAGCGCCGGCTTCGAGAGCTCGCCTCAGGAAGCCGCCGCGGGCGAAGGTGGTCAGGATGATGACCTTTGTCGGCAGCCGTTCCTGATGGATAGCGGCCGCCACGTCGAGGCCTGTGCGAATCGGCATCTCGATGTCGGTCAGCAGAACATCAGGCCGCTCCTGCCGCACGAGCTTCATGGCCTCCTCGCCGTCGCGTGCTCTGCCGACGACGTCGATGTCTCCTTCAATCTCCAGAAGCGCGGCCAGCGCGCCGAGGAGCATGGTCTGGTCCTCGGCTAGAACAACGCGGATCATGCCGAGCGTTCCAGAGAGGTCGTGGAGCTCGCCGATGTCTGCGGGAGCGTGATGGTCAGCGTGGTCCCGGGCGAGCGATCACGGACGACCGTTCCCCCGATGGCGGCGATCCGCTCGCGCATGCCGCTGAGGCCAAATCCGTCTGCCTGCGAGCCTCCGCGCCCGTCGTCGATTACGGTCAACGTCACCCGCTCGTCGCTGCGTTGGAGCGATACGCTGCACTGGCGGGCGTGCGAATGTCGAACGACGTTAGTGACGGCTTCGCGCAGAGCCAGCGCCAGAATGGCCTCGTGCGCAGGGGGTAGAGACGACGAATCGATCTCTGCGGTCAGGGCGATGCCTCCGGCCCGGGCCATCTCGCGCGCGGCATCGAGCTCCTTCTGGATTCCGCCGCCGCGATAACCCCGCACGGCCTGGCGCACTTCAGAGAGTGCCTCCCGGGATATGCGCTCCACGTCCCGGATCTCATCACGCGCGCGGAGAGGATCGCGCTCGGCCAGCTTCGAGGCCAGCTCCGATTTCAGGATGATGAGAGAAAGCGTGTGACCGAGCAGGTCGTGCAGATCGCGGGCGATCCGTTCGCGCTCCGCCACTTTGGCCAGGTGCTCGATCTCGTCCTGGGCCAGTTGAAGGCGTGCGTTCGAGCGGCCGACCTGAGCGAAGTGCACGTTGACCGCGCCGACGGCGACCGTGAAGAGGGCCGCCCACCACCAGATCGCGGCGCTCAGATCGAGGATTCGCACCTCGATCAACAGCGTGAGCAGGACCACTCCCACGATGATGAACGGCTGCCGCCTTCCTCCCGCTGCGCCGGCAAACGATGCGGCGAAGATGAAGAAGGCTCCCGCTCCATAGTTCCAGGGGAGGAAGACGACCCCCAGAATTGTGATCATGGCGATGAGCGCCAGCAGTCTCGTGCCTTGAGTCTTGTAGGCCGCGATGTAGAGGACCAGAAAGAGAATCGTCGCCAGGACCGTCAGCGTGGTTCTCAGAGGGTTGAGCACGCGCTCCATGAACGGATAGGCGGCGAATGGCACGACGTAGATCAGCCAGACGAACTTGGTCCAGCCGGCGTAATCGCGTCCGCTGCTCATGGCGTTAGTCTATCCGTGAAAGGCCACTCCAGTAGTCGAGTGAGACCGCGCAGTGGAGCGGCGGTCGCTTCGGCCGCCGGGGCGGGTGTGCGGCCGCCGGATAATGCCAGGCGCCTGAAGCGGCCGCCTCTCCACTCGGTGGTCACTCCAGGCGTCGGCGACCGCGTCATTTCAGCCTCACTTCGTCGATCTGAAAGTCGGCCACGCCCGTGCCGGGACCGCAGAAGAGGATCGCCTGCACATCTTTTCCATCGACGCCGAGATCGGACCAGGCGATGTCGATCGGTGTCCAGTCCGCGCCCGCATGGATGGTCGTGACGTGGGGGATCCGCCCGCTGCCGGCGGCAAAGAGAAGGACCTTGATCCCTGTATCACCCCTGGCGAAGAGTGTCAGTCCTTTCCTGGCCGATAGATCGGCCGGGGTCATCGGTGACGAACCGAAGTACAGCATCACACCAGCCCACGGGTACATGCTGCCGGCGTCGGTCACCGTATGGACCCGCATCGACTTCGCAGTGCCGTTCGCGCCGCCGGCGACGATCTCCATGGTTGCGGTCGATTTTCCGCCCATCATCGAGTCGGTCGAGATCTGCCAGCCGCTTCCGAAGTCGGCGACCGGCTTTCCCGACTCGAAGTCGCTGATCGTTCCGCGCTCCAGCTTGTCTGCCGGAATGCTCTGTACGGCGGCCTTCG
>JADGQU010000382.1 GCA_017881545.1 Gemmatimonadaceae bacterium | reverse complement strand
TCTCGACGGTCCACCATTTCTACGACCGCCTGTGCATCACCTGCGCCGAGGAGAACTTCGCGAAGCGCACTGAGCTCGCGGATTTGCGTGGCCGCGTCGCGCTGCTCACCGGTGGCCGCGTAAAAATTGGCTACCAGGCCGGGATCAAGCTCCTTCGCGCCGGCGCGCGTCTCATCGTCACTACGCGCTTTCCCCGCGACTCGGCGGCCCGCTACGCTCGCGAGCCCGATTTTCAGGAGTGGGCGGACCGGCTGGAGATCTACGGCCTCGATCTCCGCCATACGCCGAGCGTCGAAGCATTCTGCACGGAGGTTCTGGCGACGGAGCAGCGGCTGGACTTCATCATCAACAACGCGTGTCAGACTGTCCGCCGCCCCGCCGACTTCTACGAGCACATGCGGGAAACGGAAACGGCGGCGCTGAATTCAATGCCCGCGCACGTCCGACGCCTGCTCGGCACCTACGGGGATCCGAACGCAAGCCACACGATCCATCCCAAGTCGGATGTCTCGCTCCTTGGGCGCGGGCCGCAGGAGGATGGCAGTCTCTTTCCAATCGGGCTGCTCGACCAGGACCTCCAGCAGCTCGATCTCCGTGGACGCAACTCCTGGCGCTTGCTGCTGGCCGAAGTCCCATCGGTGGAGCTGCTCGAGGTTCACCTCGTCAATGCAATCGCGCCGTTCATCATCAACGCGCGGCTCAAGCCCTTGATGACGCGAACCCCCGAGCGCGACAAGCATATCGTCAACGTCTCCGCCGTCGAGGGACAATTCTATCGCTCGCACAAAACTGTTCGGCATCCGCACACGAACATGGCGAAAGCGGCGCTCAACATGATGACCCGAACCTCGGCCGCCGACTACATCGCCGACGGCATTCACATGAACAGCGTCGATACGGGATGGATCACGGACGAGGATCCGGAGGAGATTGCCGCGCGGAAAACCGCCGAGCATCGCTTCCATCCTCCGTTGGACATCGTGGATGGCGCGGCGAGAATTGTTGACCCGATTATTTCAGGGTTCAACACCGGCGTGCACGTGTGGGGCAAGTTCCTCAAGGACTATCGTTCGACGGACTGGTAGAGGGCCCGCGCACGTGAACGAACCACGCCGTCAACCATGGATTCGCGCGGCGCTTCTCGTCGGCGCGGGCTACCTCGTCATCGGCAAACTGTTCTCCCTTCCCACCGACCACGTGCAGGCATGGCGACTGGCGGCATGGGCAGCTAGTGGTGTGGCGTACGCCGCGCACATTCGGTACGAGCACTTCACACTGCGCAACTCACCTCGTTTGGCGGCGCTGCACGTAGCCGTGGCAGTCGCGATCGGGGCATTCGCTCTTGCAGTCACGGCAATGATTCATTCGCTGACGACGACATCGACGATTCGGCCCGTGTGGCTCCTCGCCCTTGTTCTCTGGCCGATCCTGACTGGCGTTCCGGCGTTTCTCGGCGCCTTCGTGGCAGGGTCAGTGCTGCCCAAGCCGCCCGTAACGCGACGAGGCGAATAGCGAGGGGTCGACATCGCCCCTCGCTCCGTGCTCGCTTTAGCTCCTGGTAACGCGCATCGGTCTGTCAGTGCCAAGCGTCGCATCAGGATCCAGATTGACGAACGTCAGGTTTCCTGCTGCATTCACTTCGCAGCGAAACAGCAGCACACCTGATTCGCTCGCCCATTCGCGGCGACGCTTGATAAGATCGACTGCATCGGATTCCTGACTGGCGCGGAGCTCCGCCAGGTTCGCCCAGGGAAGCTTGCGGCGATAATCCGCGCACGCCGCCTCGATTCGTCCATCTGCCGACGGACCGTGGAAGAGCAGGATCACGCGTCTTACCGCGTGAAGGTCCACCAGATACTTGCATTCGGCGCACATCTGTTGCGCGCGGACCGGATCGGTGCCGGTTGACGCGAGCGCGCCACCACCGCCCGGAACATAGAAGCGGTCGTATCGGGTGATCTTGAACTCGCGCGCGAGAAACGCGTCGGTGGCCTCCTGCAGGCGGCCATCCGAGCAGGCGACTACCAGCGCGCTTGGTCGTGCGGGCATCCACCGGAGCGAGGGCTCGGTCACGTCGCGCTGCTAGCCGCGGCGGCTTTGTCAGCGCGCGCCTGAATACGCTCGTCGGCCATCCGCTTCGGCCATTCCGCAAACGCCGCCGTCGGGCCGTGCCACTCGATCTCGTTGACATCCGCGAAGAGAGGCGCATCGGTTCTGAGCGTTGCGAGCCTCTTGAACAGAAGCGCTCGCTCGCGTTGGTGGCCGAGGACGCCTTCGGGAAACGATTCGATCGGGCCGTGACGGTTTAGCAACGCTGCCGCGGTTGACTTCCCGATCCCGGGTATTCCAGGATAGCCATCCTGCGCGTCCCCAACGAGCGCGAGGAAATCGGGAATGAGCGCCGGCTCGACGCCGAACTTCGCGCGCACTCCCTCGGCGTTCCTCACCTCCATGCCCTTTCGAATGATTTGCACGACGCGGTCACCCCGGACGCACTGCGAGAGATCCTTGTCGTTCGCCCAGATGCACACCTTCTCGACACGGGGATCTTCCGAGGCGAGCCACGCCGCCGACGCGAGTCCGTCGTCGGCCTCGAGCTCGACCATCGGCCAGACCGCGACGCCCATTGCCGCGAGCGCTTCTTCGAGCGGGAGAAACTGCGACTGCAACGTCCGCTCGATTCCTTCGCCCGTCTTGTAATCGGGCCAGAGCTCGTTGCGGAAGGACTCGATCACGTGATCAGTGGCGACGCCGACGTGCGTCGCGCCCGTTTCGAGCATCTCCAGCACGGAGTGCAGCACTCCGGCGACGGCGCCGTAGGGCTTGTCGTTGCCCTTGTTAAACCGGCGCTGGCCGTAGAAATGTCGGAAGAGCTCGTAGGTTCCGTCGATTACATGGACTATCATTCGGGAAGTTCCAGTGGACCGGGAATATCGCCCTTCAAGTGTTGTCTGTCAGCGGTTGCCTCGTGCCGGCATGACATGACTGACCTGAGCGCTCATCTAACCTGCCCGTGATGAAACGTCTGCTAGCTGTCCCAGCTTCAATGGTGCTCCTCGCGGGGGCGATCGTAACCTGCTCGAGCGACGTCGCTCCGCCTTCCGCGCCGACTCGAACATACCGGCTCG
>JADGQU010000381.1 GCA_017881545.1 Gemmatimonadaceae bacterium | reverse complement strand
CTGACGGCTGAGCGAGATCGACAAGCTGGGGATCACTGGTTCGGGCCTAGTACCGCCCATAGAAAACCCCTCATACGCAGGGGATTTTCTATTCTGCGTTCAGGTTCCACGTTCGTACGCGCATTGAGCCAACGCTCAACCTGATGTGACGCTCGCCCGCTCGGCCAGGCTACTAAGGCCGCGAGTGGAGTCCGAAACGTCGCGTGGGCGATGATGCGCTTGCCTGGGCCCGCTGCGGGTAGCTGCCTAGCCGGTGATTCTCGGTAAGGCGCCGATCGCGAGCGCGTACACGAAGACGAGCGCGATCGAATCGATCCCAAGCCACAAGTGGGTGCGTTTCGGCCGCGCGATGATCGCTGCAGCCGCGATCCCGGTCATCAGCAGCCCCATCCCGCCGAGCCAGACGTCGGACTTGTGGGCAGCAACGATCACCGGCGTGCCCGCGAGCGCGTCGGCCAGTACGAACAGGCAGATCTGGAACGAGTTGCCGCCGAGGATGTCGCCGACCGCGAGCTGGAGGTCACCGAGCCGGACGGCGGCGATCCCGCTCGAGATCTCCGGTAGCGCGCTTGCTGCCGCCAGGAACGTCGCGCCGAAGATCGCGCCCTGCATCCCGATTCGGCCGGCGATCAGGCTGCCGGCGTCCTGAAGCATGACGCCGGCGACGAGTGTCGCAACTGCGCCGGCCCCGAAGAGCAGCATCACTTTGGCGGTTGTCGACCCCGCGTACGGGTGCGCCCCGGACGGATGGGGCTGGCGGACATGCCGGCGGCCCGGCGTGCTCTCAGGCGCCTCCACGACCCAGCCGGACTTCAGACGCACGCGGTTGACGATCCAGACTCCGACTACCCAGAACGCGACGACTGCGAGCGATGTTGGGCTGACGCCACCGATGTTCGTCGACGGCGAGAGGGCAGCTCCGCTCAGTGCAGTGGCGAGCACGACCAGCACCATCAGCGCCTCGATCACAGGCACGAGCGAGCCGACGAGGAAGCTGAGGGGACGCTTCCGCCCGGACGCGAAGTCGAGCACGACGAGCACAAGAGTCTGAACTGCGACGCCACCGATCAGGTTGCCCACGGCGAGATCGAGGTGGCCGGAGAGCGCAGCGGACGCGGTGATCGCGATCTCGGGCAGGCTGCCCGTAACCGCGAGCAGAATCAGGCCGCCGAGCGCCTCACCAAGACCGAAACGAGTGTCGAGCGCGTCGGTCGTCTTCGACAGGACGATGCCCGCGATCCACGTCACCGCGGCTGCTGCCGCGAAGACCAAGAGGAGCAAGGGCGTCGCAAGGCCGGAGATGCAGCGATGCTACTACCCCACCTGCCGACGTACGGTCGCTCAGTGGCGAACGCGCAAGCACGGCTATGGCTGGGCCGCAGACAAGGGACTCGAGGAGGGCGGCTCTTACTTGAAGATGTTCACTGCCCGCGCCGCGACGAGCAGGATGCTGATCGCCGATACGCCCGATTCGGACAGCATCAACAGTTTCGCCCAGCGGCTGAGCGGCATCGCGTCGGTGGGGCTGAATGCGATGGAGTTCGTGAACGAGATGTAGATGTAGTCGACCAGGCGTGGATGCCATCCTGGTGCCGCCAGCTGCGGGTTCTCCATTTGCGGGAACTGGAAGTCGGGCGGCGGCGGGTCAGGCTGCCGGCGCCTGATTGGGCCACCGCCGTCGAAGCCCCAAAACCAGAGGCCGTAGGCGATCACGTTCGTGCCCCAGATCGTCGTCCCTTTCAGGAGGAGCTGGCCTCCGCTTTTTTCGTGGCCACTGACAAGCGACCCGATCAACGCAACAAGAGCGACAGCGTTCGCGAGGCTGATGATCGCGAGCAAGACGAGCGCGACGTTCCGGCGATGACCGATCCGCTCGAGCGTCCGAAGCGCCGGTTCCCATACGAGCCCCACGAGAAGAATCGTCTCCGGGCCGACCGAGAGAATCCAGACCCACCACGGTAGACCCCAGAGCTTCCAGTGGAGCTGCAGACTGACGACGGCAAGCGCGAGCTGCAGGCCGATCACAGCTACGACCGCCGGGGCTGCCTCCCAGCGCGACTCGAGAGCCTCTTCCGTGCGTATCTGGCCATGATCGTCCATGCGGTGATTCTGGAAGTCGCCCGGGTCGCGACGACCGCCTGTGTCCTGCGCCGACGATAGCCTCCACCTCGAAGACTTTGGCTGGATGGTCGCGCTCGGAGCGGGCTATGCCAGCCTCACCCGCTCGTTGCGGTGGGGATCGGAAGCCCGCCGCCGGGCGTTCGGATGGTCTACAGCGCCTCCCTCGAGGGCGTCGTCTTGGCGATCGCAGTTCTTGTTGTTCGTGCCCGCTCAAAGGACGGGCACGCCGCCTCAGGCGGCTAGCTCCGGAAGTGGCTGCCGCTTCCGGAGCGCGTTTCGGTTTGCGCCCCGTTGACTTGCGGTACGCGAGCTCGCACGCGTCCGGGTGAAGCCGAACGCCGTCCCAGGTTGACAGCCGGCCCTCGCAGGTAGTCCTTACCGTCCGAGGCAGCCAAGAGACTGTCCGGTGTGATTGGCGAAGAGTTGCGTCGGCTCTTCACCGTTGCCGAGCGGCACCGACGGCTGTTTGCGCGCCTCCTTATCGCCTTCGTGCTGACGCTGCTGGTCGGCATCGTAGGCTCCGTCCTGGTCTGGGTCTTCGAGGGCGGGAAGAAGGGCGGCGACATCCACGGATTCGGAGACGCAGCGTTCTTCACAACGGTGCAACTGCTAACCGTCTCTTCGCAAATCAAGAACCCACTCACAGCCGCCGGAAGACTGGTCGACATCGCACTCGAGGCGTGGTCGATCTTCGTTGTCACCACAGTCGCGGGAAGCTTCGCGTCGTTCTTCAGCTCCGGCGATTCGCGTTAACACTCGCCCTGCTGCGGCGACGTATTCAATTCGTCCTGCCCCGTGCGGGGTCTGTCCGGAACTTTGTGTAAGTGGTGTGGCTTGCATGCCATGAGTAGCGCGATCTTTCTGAGAATGCCAGGCCTGCGACGCACAAAAGACGCACAAACGGTGATTGTCAGGCTTTAGTTGGAGGTCAATGGCGTTTGCCGAAATGCCGCCCGTGCAGGGAAGATAGGGGAGAGGCGGAGGGCGTCGTTACGCCCGTATCGGCTC
>JADGQU010000093.1 GCA_017881545.1 Gemmatimonadaceae bacterium | reverse complement strand
GCGAAGCTCTATCTCAATCCGACGAGCTTATGAGTTTGAAGACTAAGCCGCCAGCGCGGGTGCCTCAGACAATACTCGATCGCGCGCTCGGTGTTACGCGCACTGTCGGGCCCATCCATCGGCTGCAGAAAGAAATGGCGGAAAGCGAGCTGCTCGAACTTTTCCGGCGGCGCGTTCTCCTGCGGGTAGACGAGCTTTAGCTCGCTGCCCGTCGTCTGCACCAGCGGTGCACCAGCCTTGGGACTGACGCAAATCCAATCGAGTGTTTGCGGCGCGGGCCTGGTCCCGTTGGTTTCAACCGCGACCTCGAAGCCGCGCTCGTGCAGCGCCGAGATCAGATTCTCGTCCACCTGGAGGAGCGGCTCGCCGCCCGTGCAGACGACGTACTTCCTCGGCAATTCGCTGGTGGCGCGGCCTTCGCCTTCCCAGCATCGATCGACCGCGTCCGCAAGCTCGTTGGCGTCCGCGAATCTGCCGCCGTCCGGTCCCGTCCCGACGAAATCGGTGTCGCAGAACTGGCAAACCGCGCGCGAACGGTCCTCTTCACGCCCCGACCACAGGTTGCAGCCGGAGAAGCGGCAGAACACGGCCGCCCGCCCCGTTTGTGCGCCCTCACCCTGCAGCGTGTAGAAAATCTCCTTCACCGTGTAGGTCAACGCGCTCCGCCTCCTGCCCTGCTCCCCGCGGTCGCGTAACTGATCGGATCGTCGAGTCCGGCCTCGCTGAATCCTTTCCGGCGGAGCTGGCACGCATCGCATCGACCGCACGCGTCACCGTTCGGCGATGGATCGTGGCAGCTAGTGGTCCGTGAGTAGTCGACGCCGAGCGAGGCCCCGAGCTTGATGATCGCGGCCTTGGAGAGAGAGATGAGAGGAGTGCGGATCACCAGCCGCGTCGCTCCCTCGACGCCCGCTCGCGTAGCCAGATTCGCCATCTGCTCGAACGACAGGATGTACTCAGGCCTGCAATCGGGGTAACCGCTGTAGTCGAGCGCGTTCACGCCGATGAAGATGTTGGACGCTCCGACGACCTCGGCGAGCGCCAGCGCGTAGGAGAGGAAAATCGTGTTCCGCGCAGGGACGTAAGTGACGGGAATCTCCCGCGCGGAAGGCGAGGACGGCGACAGATCCCGATCCTTGGGCACCGGGATGTCGGCCGTCAGCGCGGATCCGCCGAAGAGCGTGAGATCGATTTCCGCGAGATGGTGGCGCGCGACGCCGGCGCTTCGCGCGATCCTCTTTGCCGCGTCGATCTCAGCGGAATGCCGCTGGCCATAGCTGAAGGTCAGCGCGTGCACGGCAAAGCCTTCGCTCTGAGCGATCGCGAGGACGGTCGTCGAATCGAGCCCTCCACTGAGGAGGACCACGGCCGGCGATGTTGCCTTGGATTGGGCTGGGGAGAATGCGGAGTTCACTGGATCGGCCTCTCCCATGAACTTACACGGCTGGCACCGTCAGAGAGCGGGGCGGGAGCCTCGAAAAAGCTTCCTTGGTGAGATGGCTCTCGGCAGTTGCCTCAGAGTGCGGTGGCGAGAGCCTCAAAAAGCTGCGCTGGCACGAGTGGCTTCGACAATACCGCGACGGCGCCCAGTGCCCGCACCCTCTCCTGCCCCGCGGCGTCGATGCTCCCGCTCAGGATTATGACGGGAATGTCCGATGTGCGAGTCGAATCCTTCAGCTTTTTCAGCGTCTCCTCGCCCGATCCACCCGGCATGTTCACGTCGAGCACGATTGCGTTGACCGGCGGACGCCGCATCGCAACCATCATCGCCTGAACGGCGTCGAAGGCGACGAATGTCTTGTGTCCTTTCTCTCGAAGAAGGCTCGCCACCAGCGTCGATAGCACGCGATCGTCGTCAACGACGAGAATTGTCGCCACTACGCTCTCCCCGCCAGCAGGACGAGTCTCGGGCGCAATCTCGCGAGTGCGATATTGAGCTCCGCCAGCGCGCGCTGCACACCGCCGAACTCGCCCGAGCGGCCAATTCCTTCGAGGACGCCCGCCGCCGCCGAGACAATTTCCGCTCTCAGGCTCCCGGCGGACCCGCGCAGCGCGTGGGCACCCGCCATCAGGCGACCGGCGTCGCGCTCTTCCACCGCCGCGGTGATCTCAGTCACCCGCGGCGCCAGGTCCTCCAGAAAAATCTCCGCCAGCTCGCCGGCGAGCTCCCGATTGCCGCCAACCAGTTCCATCAGGGCAACTTCATCCAGCGCTTCTGTAGCGCCGCTGTCAGCGGTGTCCGCCCGGGAACTTGGCTCGGGCATCGATCCGGAACCGAGACGATCAAGCATTTCCAGAAGCTTCGCCGATTGAATAGGCTTGGGGGCGAAGCCGTCCATACCTGCTTCAAAACAAGCTTCCTTGTCGCCCTTCATGGCGTGAGCTGTCACCGCGATGATAGGCGTTCTTCGTCCCGTTCCGGCTTCCCGCTCACGTATCAATCGCGTCGCCTCGAATCCGCCCATGAGAGGCATCTGAACATCCATGAGCACCACATCGAATCGTTCGCCTTCCACCGCGTCCACGGCCTCACGCCCATTCGTCACCAAAATAGCACTATGCCCTGCGCGCTGCAGTATGCTCGCGGCCAGCTTCCGATTGACGGCATTGTCCTCGGCCACAAGAACCCTGAGCGACTTGGCTCGCGATGCTTTGGCAGGCTCAAGCGATTCCTCCGTGAGGCCAGGTGAGCCCACCAGGGCTTCTGTAATTGCGGAGAGCAGAGCTGACCGTCGCACCGGCTTTATCAGGTACGAGGAGAGCCCGAGCTCGCGTGCCCGCGCCGCGTCCTCGGTGCTATGAGCCGAGCTGAGCATGAGGACGGTGGCTGCCTCCAACTGCGGCGTTTGGCGGATGCGCTCGACGAGCTGAAAGCCGTCCATTTGCGGCATCCGCGAGTCCGTGAGAATCAGCGCGAACCGTTGCGCCTTTTGATCTGTCGCGGAGAGGAGCTCGAGTGCCTCACGGCCGTTCGCGGCCAGCGTAGCGTGCATGCCCCAGCTGCGCAGAATCCCATCCAGAATTCGCCGGTTGGTCGCGTCGTCGTCGACGACGAGAACACGGAGATCCGACAACCGTGTGTTGGCCACCGACACCGGCACCGTATCCGCGGATTGAATCCCGAAGCTGGCGGTGAAATCGAACACGCTTCCCTTTGCGGGCTCACTCACGAGACCCATGCGGCCGCCCATCAACGTGACAATGCGTGACGATATCGCCAGGCCGAGCCCTGTGCCGCCGTACTCTCGCGTCGTCGAGGCGTCCGCCTGCTGAAAGGCTTCAAAAACGCGCTCCTGACTCCTGGGTTCGATTCCAATCCCGGTGTCCGCGACGAAGAAGTGAAGCACCACCAGGCTTTCTTCGCGCTTCTCCACCTCGACGCGAAGTGTAACCTCGCCCTGTTCGGTGAACTTGATCGCGTTTCCAACGAGGTTGATGATCACCTGGCGCAGTCTTCCGACATCGCCCACCAACGCATCGGGAACATCGGGTGCGATCTCGAGTCCGAATTCGAGTCCCTTTTGATCCGCGCGGAGTCCGAGCGTGCTGACGGTGTCCGCGATGCTTTCGCCGAGTCTGAAGTGCGATGAATCGAGCGCGAGGTGACCCGCTTCGATCTTGGAAAAGTCCAGTATGTCGTTGATGATGTCGACGAGTGACTCGGCGGAGCTCCGGGCAGTGACGATGTAGTCGCGCTGATCGCGCGAGAGTTTGGTGTCGAGGGCAAGCTCGAGCATTCCGATCACGCCATTCATCGGAGTTCGGATCTCGTGGCTCATGTTGGCGAGGAATTCGCTTTTCGCGCGATTGGCGTCGTCGGCGGCGTGGCGCGCGCGCAGGAGGTCGTCGCTTCGGCCCCGCTCTTCGACCGATCGGTTGAACGATTCGGCGAGGGCCTGGAGCTCGTCACCGCTGTGGAGATAGACCGGCGGTGAGAAGCCCGTTTTGCCAAAACGGTCGGCGGCTGCCGCAAGCTCCACGAGTGGGCGCACAAACACGCGCCTGGTGTAGGCGTAAAGGAAGATCCCGAACAAGGACAGCAACGCCACCCGCATTTTGATGTCGGCAAGGAGGTTCCTGGCCATTCTCTGGTCAACGGGCGAGAGCTGCATGTCGACGGAAACAGTTCCGATCACGTTGGTTCTTGTGGATGCGTCGTAAGCCCCGAGCAGAGGCTCGACCAAGCGGTAATAATTCCGACCGTTGGCAACGAAGTACTGCTCACCCCCGCCGGCAACCACCAGGGAAAACGGACCGAGATCCATCGCGTGGGCGCGGGCGTTTCCGGGATCAGAATCCGCTATAATGCGCCGCTCGGGATCGTAAATGACGACGCGCTCGACGTCGCGTAGCTGTTGCGGAAAGTGTTGAATGGTGCGCGGCAGTGTTTTCGAATGGAAGAGCTCCGGATCTTCCTGCAGGAGGCTCCTGATCGTAAACGCGACGTTCGACGCGGAAGATTCCACCGCCGAGTACATCTCTGACTGCATGGCCCGATGCAGGAAGAATCCCGTCACGACCGCGATGGTCACCACGACCACCGTGAAACCGATGATGATCTTGGTGGAGATCGATGCCCGGGGAGTCATCATGCCTGGGCGCTCTCATCCGGGCATCTCACGCCGGCGCCCCGTCGAGTTCCCGCAGCATCGTCTCGAGACATTGGGGACAGATGCCGTGCGTGAGCTTCACGTCTGAGCGTGAGGCAAGATAGGATTCGACTTGCTCCCAGTAGTTCGTTTCGTTCCGCACCTTCTTGCAGTAGCTGCAAATCGGCAATAGATCCTGGAGGCGGCTCACGTGCGCGAGCGCTTCCTCGAGCTCGGCGACGCGAGTGGCGAGACTGGTCTGCAGCTTGACCATGCGTTCTCCGACGCGGACACGCGCTTCCAGCTCGACAAGGTCGAAAGGCTTGGTGATGTAGTCGTTGGCGCCTGCGGCGAGGCCTGCCGCCAGGTCCTGCTTGTCTCTCCGCGAAGTGAGAAGGATGACATACACGAACTCGAACCCGGGCGTGGCACGCAGGCGCCGGCAGATCTCGATGCCTTCGAGGCCCGGCATCATCCAGTCGAGCACCGCCAGCGTAGGCGCGTTTTCGCCTTTGAGTGTCTCGAACAAGCGCCACGCGGCGTTCCCATCTGGCGCCGTGACCACATTCCAACCGAGGCCTCCGAGAGTCGCCTCGAGGATCTTTCGCGTTACGGCATCATCTTCAGCTACGAGAATTCTCATTTCGGCCTACGGCTCGACGACTCAGGGATCGCGGAGCCCGTTCCAGCGAGAGAGCGATTGCGGGCAACGGGGATCAATCCAGGCGCGGCGGGGAACAGAGTGCCGACCCTGAGCGAATTCACTGATTGCGCCGATCGTGCGACGGCGAAACCCCGTTCCTTCAGAAGCCGTTTACACCAGGCCAATTCCGTCGCAACATTCGTGAGGGCACTGACCGACAGGGCAGAGCTATATAGAGGCAAGTTTACATCCAACATCATGGCAGCAACCACCCTTGGACCAACAGGAGCGGCCTTGTACATCTCGAGAGTGACATACCCGAGCGTTGCGGCGTTTGCGATCGGATGCGCGTCGGCACTGCAGATGAGTTCCGGCGGGTCGACCAGTGCCGCAATTACCGCCCAGGACCTGAGCACGCGCCTCTACATCTTCGCGGACGACTCGATGATGGGCCGGCAATTCGGGACGGAGGGAAATCTCAAGGGCACGCAGTACATCGCGAACGAGCTGTCGAAGCTTGGAATCCAGCCCGGAGGCGTAGCCGGCAGCTACTTCCAGGACGTGCCGGCATATCGCGTCTCGCTGTCGACCGGTGCGCAGGTATTTCTCGACGGCGCGCCGCTCGTGTTCGGAACCGATTTCATCACCAGCTTCCCCGCATCGGGACGTGCCATTCCCGTCGACAGCTTGCAGGTCGTGTACGGTGGCGATCTATCCGATACGACGACGCTCGTTGCGCCGGACCAGGTGGCAGGGAAGGCGATTCTGCTCAGCATTCGGACGCCGCTCCTCCGAAATCCGAATCAGATCATCGGGCGCTACGCCGCGGCGAGAGCGATCATCACCGCCAACGATCCGCGCGCCGTCAGGCCATACGCTGTTACGATTTCGACGGATACGACACCGGCGCGAGTCAATCTGGTGGTATCCCCCGCGGTCGCCGCGCGCCTCGCTGGCGGCGATCCCGCGACGATAAAAAGCGGAACGCCGGGTCGCTGGATTCGCTTTTCCTCGATCGCTTTTTCCCGCTCGCCGGCGCCGGCACGAAACGTCATAGGGATCATTCCGGGAACCGATGCAGCCCTGCGCGGCGAGTACGTCGCGATCGGCGCTCACAACGATCATCTCGGATTCCGGTTCGCCGGCGCGCTCGATCACGACTCGCTCCGCGCGTACAACATCATGGCGAACAGGATTGTGGAAGCTCGGACCCACGCGACGCCCGGCACACCGGGCGGCGGATTGACTCCCGCCGAGAGAGCGTCGATCCATGTCAACGTGGACAGCCTGCATCGCATCAGGCCGGCGCGCAGAGATTCCGTGTACAATGGCGCCGATGATGACGGCTCGGGCTCGGTGGGGACGCTCGAGATCGCGGAGGCGTTCGCCCGGTCGGGAGTGAAACCACGTCGGTCGCTCATCTTCGTCTGGCACACGGGTGAGGAATCGGGCCTCCTCGGATCTCGCTACTTCACCGACAATCCCACCATTTCGCGCGACTCGATCGTGGCCCAGCTGAACATGGACATGATCGGCCGCGGCAGTGCGTTCGATCTCGTGGGTGGGGGACCGACGTACGTGCAGCTGGTTGGATCGCGCCGGCTCTCGACCGAGCTGGGCGACATCGTGGAAGCGGTGAACAAGAGCGAGCCGACTCCGCTCAGCTTCGACTACGCGTTCGATGCCAATGGGCATCCGGAGCGGATCTACTGCCGGAGCGACCACTACGAGTACGCGCGCTACGGAATTCCGATCACGTTCTTCACGACGGGCCTGCACATGGACTATCACCAGCTGACCGACGAGCCGCAGTACATCGACTACGAGCACATGCGCAAAGTCGCGCAGCTGGTGCACGACGTCGCGCTGCGTGTGGGCGATCTCGATCACCGCGTGGTGGTCGACAAGCCCAAGCCCGACCCGCGCGGGGCTTGCGTGCAGTAGCCTCTCGCTCGCTTCTGCCTTTTCGACTGCCTAGCGCCTGTTTGAGATTTCGGCGCCGGTCAGTCGGGAGGGTGTCCTCTTCGGGGCAGCGCCGATCGCTCGCCTGTCGGTAGTGCGCGCTCGCGCGCACTACCGACAGACTCGTCTCCGGATGCCCCTCCGAGGACACCCTCCCGACTTCCCGTTCGAGCATCGCGAACAACGATCGGCCGTCGAAGGCGGCCGTGGGTGCGGGCGAAGGTCACTGCTCGCAACCTTTTCGCGCGGGCGGGCCAGTGCATCAGCACTGCGCGAGCGCAGAGACATCGCCCGGCCCGTGCGCGACAGCGTGCATTTCTTGTCACGGGCCGCGGCGCCGCTTCGACTAGGTCTCTGCCGGGGAGGGAGGCGTGGGGGTCCTCGTAGCGGCTTTCCAAAGCGAGCGCGAGGAGGAGACCCGCGACTGAGCGGAGCGAAGGAGCGCGGCTAGGGGCTCCGACCAAGCGAGCGTAGCCGCGAAGAGGACCCCCACGCCGACCGACCGCGCGATGGACCCTAAATGAAAGCGGCTGAAGGCTCGAAGCAAGAAAGGTCGCTTACGCGACCTTCTTGACCAACGGCGGCTGAGGCCTCGGCGGCGTGAGCCTTGGATGGGGCGACGCTTCGGCCACCACCTCGTTCGCGACCGGCGTGACCGAAGTCGCGGTCTTGAGCTCTCCAACCAGATCCCTCAACGCGTGGCTTCCATGGAACAGCTGCGTGGATGCCATGCTCATCTGCTCGCACGCCGCGCTCTGCTCCT
>JADGQU010000380.1 GCA_017881545.1 Gemmatimonadaceae bacterium | reverse complement strand
AAGGCTTACAGCCCCCTGCCTTGGTATTGTAGATGTCAGCTAGGCGTGCTGCACCAACCGCCGAGATGCAACCCTCAAGCCCCGCGCGGAGTCAAACCTGTCATGCTGTCAGCCAAGACGCTCCGCGCTGTCATAGTTGCCGCGATAATCTGCGCTGCCTTCGCGGTTCCCGCGCATGGACAGCAGTTAGATGTTATCCGCGGCCAGGTGGCCGGCCCCGAGGGGAAACCGCTGGAGGACGCCAAAGTCACCGCGACCTCGCTCTCGGGTAACGTCAATCGCACCGCCCGCACCGACAAGAACGGCCGCTACACGATCACCTTTCCGGGCGGGGAGGGCGATTACTTCGTGGAAGTCTCCGCCATCGGTTACGCCGCGCGCAGATTCGAGGTGAAGCGCACCGCCGACCAGGAGATCCTCGTCGCCGATGCTAAACTGCTCCGCGCCGCCGGGCAGCTCGAGACCGTGAAGGTGACGGCCCAGCGCGATCGGCCCGAGCGCAACGACGCGACTCCGGATATTAGCGGGAGCGAGAGGCCTGTCGACAACAGCGCGCTTCCCGCCGATCAGCAGGGCGACATCGCGGCGATGGCTGCGTCCCTTCCCGGTGTCACGCTGGTGCCGGGGCAGGACGGCGATCCATCCGGCTTCTCAGTACTCGGCCTTGGCCCGGATCAGAACAACACGACGCTCAACGGGATGAATTTCGGCGGATCGAATCTTCCGCGCGACGCCGCCGTCTCGACGTCACTCGTGACGACGCCCTACGACGTCTCGCGCGGCGGATTCAGCGGCGCCCAGTTCCAGATTCGCGGACGGCCGGGCTCCAACTTCATTACGCGCACGATGAGCCTCAACCTCGATGCGCCGCAGCTCCAGTGGACCGATCCCGCCGCGAGATCGCTCGGCCAGCAGTACAGCAACGTCTCCGTCGGTGGATTGTTCGCGGGCCCGATCAAACAGGATGCGTCGTTCTTCAACTTCGCGTATCAAATCGGGCGACGCGCCAACGACCTGCGATCGCTGCTCAATACCAATGCGATCGGACTCCAGACATCGGGCATCGCGCCGGATTCGGTGACGCGACTGCTGGCGATTCTTCAGCAGCAGGGAATTCCGCTGATCACCGACAAGATTCCCTCGAGCAGACTCGGCGAGCAGGGATCTGTGTTCGGCAGCTTCGACTTCGCCCCACAGTCATCACAGACCGGGCAGGCGCTCAACTTCTCCTACAACGGAAGCTGGAACCAGCAGACGCCGGCATCATCGCTCACGAGCGAGCTCCCCGCGCACAGCGGCGACAGGACGAACTGGAACGGCGGACTCCAGGCGAGGCACACCAACTATTTCGGGATTGGAATTCTGAGCGAGACCTCGTTTGGTCTGAGTCGCTCGCGTAATTATGGAAATCCGTATCTCGACATGCCCAGCGGAACGGTGCTGATAACGTCGACCTTCCCTGATGGATCAACGGGCATCAAGCCGGTGTCCTTCGGCGGCAGCTCGAACATGAATACGAGCCAGACCAACACCGGCACCGAGCTCACCAGTCAGCTCTCCTGGTTCAGCAGCAGCAACAAGCATCGGATCAAATTCACTACCGAGGCGCGCCGAGACGCATTCACGCTGAATCAACAAACGAACACACTCGGCTCCTTCACCTTCAATTCGCTGGCAGATCTCGAGGCACAGCGGCCGGCGTCGTTCAGCAGACAGCTTTCGCCGAGGGTCAGGAATGGCAGTCAGCTGATCGGCGGACTCTCGCTCGGCGACTCCTACAGGAAGAGCGACGCCTTCCAGCTCCAGTACGGCGTCCGCCTCGATGGAAACAGATTCTCGGTGACGCCGACCTTCAATCCTGATCTCGAGACCGTGTTCGGGGAGCGCAACGACCGCGCGCCGAATCACGTCTATTTCAGTCCGCGTATCGGATTCTCCTGGAGCTACGGAACGGCACCCCAGGTCGCCGGCTTCCTGGGCGCGGTGAGGGGACCGCGTGCCGTCGTGCGCGGTGGAATCGGGCTCTTTCAGAATACACCCAATACAACGCTGATAAGCGGCGCGATCGACAACACCGGACTGGCGAGCGCGCTGCAACAGGTTCTTTGCGCGGGGCCCGCGGCGCCAACGCCCGACTGGAGCACATACGCGACCGATCAGTCGAGCATTCCGACGCAGTGCAGCGATGGGAGTGTTTTTGCGAGCACTGTTCCCAACGTCACCTTCTTCGCCAAGGACTACGCGTCGCCGCGGAGCCTGAGATCGAATCTCAACTGGTCGGGCCCGCTCCTCAACAATGTCTTCACCGGAAATATCGAGGCGACGTACTCGCGCAACATGAACCAGTCGGGAATCGTCGATTTGAATTTCGCCCCCATAGTGCAATTCACGCTTCCCGACGAAGCGCACCGGCCGGTATTCGTTCAGACGACGAGCATAGTCCCGACGACGGGTACGATTGCCTCTCGCGATGCGAGGGTGAGCCCTCTCTTCTCTCGCGTCACCGAGCTGAGATCGGACCTGAGATCGGATAGCCGCCAGCTGAGATTCGGTGTGTCGCCGTCGACCCCCAGCAGCAACTACAGCTGGGGGTTGTCGTACGTGTACTCCAACCTGCGCGAGCGGATTCGCGGCTTCAACAACACCGCCGGCAATCCTCTCGACATCGAGTGGGCGAGATCACCCTTCGATTCGCGTCATCAGATTCAGTACAACATGGGCTACAACTTCTTCGATGCGGTGCGCGTCAACTGGTTCGGCAATTTCCGCTCTGGGTCGCCGTACACGCCGATCGTGTCGGGCGATATCAACGGAGACGGATACTCGAACGACCGCGCGTACGTCTACGATCCCGCGAGCACGGCCGATCCGGCGCTCGCCGCCGCGATGCAGTCGCTTCTGAATGGCGCGACGGGAAATGCGCGCGACTGCCTCCGGAAACAGCTCGGCGCTCTTGCGGCGCGCAACAGCTGCCAGGGGCCGTGGACATCGCAGGCGACGATGTCGCTCTCCTTCAATCCGCTCAAGTTCCGGATGCCGCAGCGCGCCACGCTCTCGCTCCAGATCTCCAACCCGCTCGGCGCGGCCGATCTGCTCCTGCACGGCAACAACGATCTGCGCGGGTGGGGACAGTTCG
>JADGQU010000379.1 GCA_017881545.1 Gemmatimonadaceae bacterium | reverse complement strand
CGCGCAAAGGATCTTCGGCACCAGGCCCGCTTCACTCGCTCGGCTCAGAACGACTGATCTCATCGATCGATTTGCCCAAGGGAGAACCCGGAGCAGGACGTAGAGGCTGGGATCGGGAATCTCGAACGCTAGTATGGAAGCTCCGAGCTTAGTCAGCTGCAAAACCTGCAGCCCGCTGCCTTGGTTTTGTGGACGCCAGATACTCCGCGAAACCTCTCTCAAACGATTTTACGGCCCGACTCTTCCAGAGTGTCCATTCTTGCAGCGGAAAGGAGCTTGTGATAAATTTCACAAGCTAGGAAAATCCCTCCGCCGAACGGGTTTCCGGGCTCCCGTCAACCCCGCTACAGAGCACATAGATCATGGCCACTGATACGATCCTTCGCCCCAGTGAAATCAAGGACATACTCCTCCGCGAGATCGAAGCGGCGGACCTCCACGAGCTCGATGTCGAGGACGTAGGCACCGTTCTGGAGGTCAAGGACGGAATCGCCCGCATCTACGGACTCCAGAAGGCGATGGCCGGCGAGATGCTCGAGGTGACGTCCTCCGAGACCGGCGAGAAGATCACAGCCCTCGCCCTCAATCTCGAAGAGGACAACATCGGCTCGGTGGTGCTGGGTGACTACCTCCAGCTCAAGGAAGGGGACGAGGTCAGGCGCACCCGCCGCGTGCTCGAGGTTCCCGTTGGGCAAGAGCTCGTCGGCCGAGTCGTCGATCCACTAGGACGTCCGCTCGATGACGCTGGCCCGATCAACGCCAAGCATACGCGCAAGGTCGAGTCGGAAGCGCCCGGAATCATCGTGCGCCAGCCGGTAAAGGAGCCGCTCCAGACCGGCATCAAGGCCATCGACTCGATGATCCCGATCGGCCGCGGCCAGAGAGAGCTGATCATCGGCGACCGCGGAACTGGAAAGACTGCTATCGCCATCGACACGATCATCAACCAGAAGGGCACGGGCGTCATCTGCGTCTACGTAGCGATCGGCCAGAAGAATTCCACCGTCGCCTCCGTCGTCGAGAAGCTCCGCCAGGCCGGTGCGATGGAATACTCGATCGTCGTCGTCGCGGGCGCGTCCGATCCGGCGCCCTTGCAGTACATCGCGCCTTATTCCGGGTGCGCGATGGCCGAGTACTTCATGTACAACGAGGGGCTCCCGACGCTCTGCGTGTACGACGATCTGTCGAAGCAAGCCGCGGCATATCGCCAGCTCTCGCTTGTCCTTCGCCGTCCTCCCGGACGCGAGGCTTTCCCCGGCGACGTGTTCTATCTCCACTCGCGCCTCCTCGAGAGGGCCGCGAAGCTGAGTGAAGATGCGTCGATCGTCGACGGCAAGACCATCCTGAAGGCCGGCGGCTCTCTCACCGCGCTTCCGATCATCGAAACGCAGGCTGGCGACGTCTCCGCCTACATCCCGACGAACGTCATCTCGATCACCGACGGGCAGATATTCCTCGAAGCAGATCTCTTCTTCGCCGGCGTCCGTCCGGCGGTCAACGTTGGAATCTCCGTTTCCCGCGTCGGCGGGTCGGCGCAGGTGAAGGCGATGCGCTCCGTCGCCGGCAGACTGCGGCTGGATCTCGCGCAGTACCGCGAGCTCGAGGCGTTCTCCTCCTTCGCATCCGACCTCGACGCCGCTACGAAGAAGCAGCTCGAGCGCGGGGCGCGGACGGTCGAAGTCCTGAAGCAGCCGCAGTACCGTCCGATGGCGGTCGAGAATCAGGTGATGGTGATCTACGCCGTCACCAACGGATTCCTCGATCCCATTCCGGTAAACCGGCTGAAAGACTGGGAGAAGGGATTTCTCGAATTCATGGACAAGCAATTCCCGCAGGTGCCGCAGAAGATTCGCACCGAGAAGGTCCTGTCCAAGGAAAGCGAAGCCGATCTCAAGCGCGGCATCGAGACCTTCAACCAGCAATTCAATCCCTCGAAACCCGTAGCCGCCAAGGAAGCCGGCATCGCCCGCCCGGCCGAGGCTAAGCGCTAAGGCATGGCGAAGGGTCGTGAGCTGAAGGGACGGATCAAGTCCGTCGAGAACACGCGAAAGATCACGCGGACGATGGAGATGGTCGCGACGTCCAAGATGAAGCGCGCGCAGGATCGCGTCGTGGCCGCGCGTCCATTCGCCAACTCGCTCACGGAAGTGATCGCCAATCTCTACACGCCGGAGCTGGCCGAGAGTTTTCCTCTGATGCGCCAGCCTGCCGTGATCAAGAAGGCGGCGGTCATCCTGCTCACCAGCAACCGCGGGCTCGCCGGGGCGTTCAACGCCAATCTGCTCAAGGAAACACGCCTACTCCTCTCGCGTCTTGGCGAACAGAACGTTGAGCCCGAGCTTCACGTCGTCGGCAAGAAGGGAATCGGCTACTTCCGCTACATCGGCCGCGCGGTGGCGTCCAGCCGGACCGATATCACCGGCCAGCCGACGGTTGCCAACGCCGCCGAGCTCGTCGACGGCCTGATCCTGAGATTTGCATCGGCCGAGATCGACGCCGTCTACGTCATCTACTCGAAGTTCAATTCCGCGCTCTCAACTCCGCCGACGTCGCAGCTCGTGCTGCCGGTGACGCCGCCGGAGCGCAAGGGTCCTCGGCCCGACTACATTCTGATGCCGTCCGCTGAAGTGATTCTGACCCAGCTTCTGCCTTCCTACGTGCGCAACTCGATTTACCGCGCGCTGGTCGAGAACGAGGCCGGCTTCCAGAGCGCTCAGCGCACCGCGATGAAGAACGCGACCGACAACGCCGGCGAGATGCTCAACGTTTTACGCCGCACATTCAACCGCGCCCGCCAGGCGCAGATCACGCAGGAGATCGCCGAGATCGTCGGCGGTGCCTCTGCGTTACAGGGGTAATCATGGCTACGGCCGTCCGCACCGAAAAGAAGCTACGCCCGAAAGAAGATAAGAAAGCAAACTTTGGGAAAGTGGTGCAGGTCATCGGACCCGTGCTCGACGTCGAATTCGAGTCCGAACATCTGCCTGAGCTTTACAACGCCCTGCGCATCCGTGAGAAGACCGATGCCGGCGCCGACATTGATGTCGTCATCGAGGTCCAGCAGCACATCGGCCGCAACCAGATACGCGCGGTGGCGATGTCGTCGACCGACGCCGTCGTTCGCGGGATGAGCGTCGAGGAT
>JADGQU010000378.1 GCA_017881545.1 Gemmatimonadaceae bacterium | reverse complement strand
TATTGCTCAGCGCCGCCGTGATTTTCTGCAACCGCGCAAGACGCGCTGTCGCGCCATCCGCGATCGCCTGGGTCGATGCTATCTCCTTCGAATGACGATCCAGCTGCGCGTTCACGGATTCAAGCGAGTCGAGGGCGCGGCGCAGCTTGTCCCCATATGCCTTGATGCGGAGCAGGTTGCGCACGCGTACGGATAATTCGGGCCGGTCCACCGGCTTGGTGAGAAAGTCTTCGGCCCCCGCGTTCAGCCCGAGCATCCTGGCGTTGCGATCGTCCAGGGCCGTGAGCATGACGACGGGAATGTTCTTCGTCGCGGGGTCGTCTTTGATCCTGGCCACCACTTCATAGCCGTCCATGCCCGGCATCATGACGTCGAGCAGGATGATGTCGGGTGGTTGACGCGCCACCATGGCAAGCGCTTCCTCGCCGGTGGCCGCGGACAGGATCAAAAAGCCTTCCGGCTTGAGCATGATCTCCAGCAGCTCTCGATTGTGGCGCTCATCGTCCACGATCAGAACGCATGCAGGCTTGTCGGGCGTATCGGAGTTGGCCGAAGTGCCCGGCGCTGTGTTCGTGGTCAGCATTCGAGTCGCATCCTAAACCGGCGTCCTGTGGAGCCGAGCCGCGATGGTTGCGAGGAACTCGCGGTACGCCAGGGGTTTGGCGATGTAACCGTCGCAGCCCGCCGCGCGAATGCGCTCTTCGTCTCCCTTCATCGCCAGAGCGGTCAAGGCGATTACGGGAATCTCGCGAGTTACGTCGTCTTTTTTCAGGATTCGGCACGCCTGTAGTCCGTCCATGCCCGGCAGCTGGATATCCATCAGGATAAGGTCCGGCTGCTCGGCCCGAGCCAGCGCCAGGCCGGCCTCCGCATCTGTGGCGCTGAGCACAACGTAGCCCGCCGACTTGAGCAGAAACGTCGCCAGAGTCATGTTGGCGGGGTTGTCTTCGACTACCAGGACTGTCGCCATATCATGCGATCACGTGGCGACCAGCCATAGCGCGGCGAACTTCAGCGATAAAGCGCTCGCGGTCGAAGTTGGCCTTCTCCATGATCGACATTACGTAGCCACTCAGTTTTTCGCGATCCGCGGCAGTGATGTGTTTGGCGGTGACTACGACGATCGGAATGCTGGCTGTCTCGGGTTGTTCGTTGAGTGCCGCGACCACATCGAAGCCACTTACGTCAGGCATCATCAAATCGAGCACGATCAAATCCGGAAGCTCCCGTCTCGCGGCATCGATCGCTTCCTTGCCGCCGTATGCGCGAAGAACGGAGCTGGCGAGCCCAAGAACCCGGACGGCAATCAGCTCCACCGCCTTGGGATCGTCATCGACCACGAGAATCTTGAGGGTCCTACCCTGCTCGAGAGGAAAGAGGCCAAGCCCGACGAGCGCGTCGTACAACTCCTGCCGGGATATCGGTTTTTGCATGACGCTGGCCGCGCCAAGCGCGACGCCCTTTTCGGGATCAGCCACGATCGAAATGATCACGACCGGAATGTGCTTGAGCGCCTGAGTCTGCTTGATTCGGCTGAGGAATTCCCAGCCGTCCATGTTCGGCAACATGATGTCGAGGGTGATCAGCGCCAACTGTTGACGCGCCGCGAGAACAAGCGCCGTCTCGGCGGTCGCAGCGTGGAGGACGACGAAGCCTTCTGCCTCGAGCTGCACGCGAATGAGATCGGCTGACTTGTAATCGTCTTCCACAACCAGTGCGGTGAGCGATCCCGGCACGGCCGCGGCCGGGGGGGCGAGGGCGAGGCTGGGCTTGGGTGGTGTCAACACCATTCCTGCCGCCGGCCGGAACGGGAGCCAAACGGTGAACCGTGAACCCTTGCCCACTTCGCTCTCTACGGCGACAGAGCCACCGTGCAGGTCCGCGAGGAGCTTGACCATCGCCAGCCCGAGTCCGGTGCCCTCGAATTTGCGCGCCAGGCCGCTATCTATCTGGCTGAACGGCTTGTACAAAAGGTCGAGTCCTTCCGGCGAGATGCCCATGCCGGTATCGGTGACGGTGATCTTGAGGAACGTCGTGAAATCGCTGTCGGGCAGCGGGAAGCTGCGCCCCATGCTGGAGTCGGACAGCTGGCCAACCTCCTCTCGGGGGACGCGCGCCGCTCGCAATGCCACCTCACCACGCTCGCTGGTGAACTTCACGGCGTTCGAGAGCAGGTTGTACACGATCTGTTTCACCTTGCGCGCATCGCTGCGAACCGCACCGATCTCCTCGGGCGCATCCATAGTGAGACGGATGTTGCGCGCCGCGGCTTTCTCTCTGATGATGGACAAGCTGTTGGCGAACAGCGAAGACACCTGCACGGGTTCCAGATCGAGCGTCATCTTCCCTGCCTCGATCTTGGACAGATCGAGAATGTCGTTGATCAGCGACAGGAGGTGCTTGCCGCTGCTGAAGATGTCGGTGAGGAAACCGCGTTGCTGATCCGTCATCTCTCCAACGAGGCCGTCGACGAGCACCTCGGAGAAGCCGATGATGGCGTTGAGCGGTGTCCTCAGCTCGTGCGACATGTTGGCGAGGAATTCGGACTTCATTCTGCTCGCTTCTTCCAGCTCGACGTTCTTCTGCTGCAGCCTTTGCTCAAACAGCTTGAGCTCGGTCACGTCTCGTGCGGCGGCAAATACTCCCTGAAGAACTCTGTCGCGATCGTGGAACGTGCTGGCGTTGTACGATACCACCGTGAGCGAGCCGTCTCTGGCGCGTGCCGTGAGCTCATAGTTGGTGACCTTGCCCTCGTTAAGCACCTGGTTGACAGAAGCCTCGGCGCGGATCGGGTCGGTGAAATAGTTCTTGAACGGCGCGCCGATCAGCTCGTCGCGCGTGGAGCCGGTCAATCGCTCCATCTGCTTGTTGACGTCGGTGATGATTCCCCGCGGATCCGTGGTCATCAACGCATCGATGTTCGATTCGAGCAGCGATCGGTTGTAGAAATGCTGATCGCGCAGGCGCTGGTCCAGCTTCATTCGCTCCTCTTCGATCTGCTTGCGGGCGGTGTTGTCGGTGCCGATCAACAGGTAGCCGATGATCGTATTCTCCGCGTCACGCAGAGCGGTGACGGACACCACTGCCGGAAAGCGACTTCCGTCCTTCCGGATGTAGGTCAGCTCGTAGATGTCTTCGATTCCACG
>JADGQU010000377.1 GCA_017881545.1 Gemmatimonadaceae bacterium | reverse complement strand
GCCTCAACAAACACCGGCGCGGCGACTCGACCAGGATCGGCGATCAGCGCGATTCCCGCCGGCGCCAGCAGCCGGAGTAGAAGCACGGGCAACAGTTCTGCGTACTCCTTCTCGTACAGCACGTCGGACGCGAATACGAGATCGAACGTCCCGAGATCTTCGGGAAAATGCCTCCAATCAACCATCCGGGTGCGCGCCGTCGTTCCGAGATTCCGAAAGACGTTCGCGCGGGTGACGTCGAGCGCATCCTCGTAGTAATCCGTCGACAGGACGTTGAACCCCGCGCTCGTCGCTGCCAGCGTGCTCAGCCCGACGCCGCACCCCAGCTCGAGGGCCGGGCGTCCCGCACCCTTGAGCTCGAGCAGTTTTTCCGCGAGGACGATGGACGACGGCCACACGTCGGCCCAGTAGGGAAGCCGCTCGTCCATCACGAAGTCCTCTTCGCGAATCAGATCGTCGGCGTTGGCGGGCTTGAGGATGCTGAATGTGCGCTCGTCCACCGTCGCGTCTTCGATCGAAGTCCGGAAACGCCGAGTGAGCGCCACGACCAGCGCGGCGCCATCGAGAACGACACTCTTGCCGAGTTTCGAGAGGTTCGTGCTGTCGATCACAGCGAGAACGCCGACGTTTCGTCGAGGCTCTGATCGAGCATCAACGCCTTCAGCTGTGATCCTTTCGCGACGTACGGCGTTGTCTCCGGGACAATCAGCAGTGCGTTCGCCTTTGCCATCGACGTGAGAGCTCCCGAGCTCTGGAGTCCCGTGAGACGCGTGACGAGCGTTCCATCCTGATTTCTCGTCACGTTCGCGCGGAGAAAATGCGTGAGCTTGGCGCCGATCTTCACATCTTCCTCCACGGTCACGGTGACAGTTCGGCGGAAGAGCGCCGCATAGCCCTGCATCTTCCTCAGCACGGGCCGCACGAACAGCTCGAAGCTCACCATCGCCGACACCGGATTTCCGGAGACGCCGAGCCACGGGACACCATTAAGCATTCCGAAGGCCAGCGGAGCGCCGGGCCTCATCTTGACCTTCCAGAATTTCAGCTTGCCCCCGAGCGCCGCGAAGACGGTGCGAGTGTGGTCGAGATCGCCGACCGAAACGCCCGCCGACGTGAGGATGAGATCACAATCGCGCGCACTCTCGAGCTTTTTCTTGAGCGACGCCTTGGTATCGGCGGCGATCCCGAGGTCAACGGGCACACCACCGGCCACCCGGGTCAGTGCGTCAAGCGTGTAACTGTTCGACGAGACGATTCTGCGCTGCGCGATTACTTCGTCGAAACCGTCGATATTCACGAGCTCATTGCCCGAGCTGATCAACGCGACCCGCGGCCGCCTGAAGACCTTAAGCTTCGAGATGCCGGTCGACGCCAGCACGCCAATCAGCGCGGGCCTGACCGGCGTTCCTCGCCTCGCCAGGACATCGCCGCGCTGATAGTCCTCGCCCGCCTGACGGATGTTCTTCCATACGTCGGTTGCATCGCGAATCTCGACTTTCTTGCTTCCTTCGTCGGTGTGCTCTTTTCGAATTATCGAATCGGCGCCCTCGGGCACCGGCGCGCCCGTCATGATCCGCATGGCCTCGCCGCGCTTCAACGGCCTCGGGGCGAACTCGCCTGCTGCTATCGTTGCCACCACGCGCAGCTTCACGCGCTCGCCTCTCAATGCCGAAGTGATGTCAGCCGAGCGGACCGCGTAGCCATCCATCGACGAGTTGCTCCACGGGGGCATCGTCACCGTCGCGGCGATTTCCTCGGCGCACACTCGCCCGAGTGCCTGGCGCAATGCGACCGATTCAACGCCGAGCTGTCTGATCTCAGCCAGTATCCGCTCGCTCGCTTCCGCGATTGTCAGCACGAGTTGATCACCGGTGACGGTGAGCGGAAATCAACACGGGATGTCAGTGCGCGCGGTAGGACGCGAGCGCAGACGCGATCTGGTCCGCCACATCCGTGACCGCCGAGCTCGGCGTCGTCCAGTTGTTGGCAAGGATGCTGAAGATGAGCCGCTCGCCGTCGGCTGTCGTGACGTAGCCGGAGAGTGAGCGAGCCGCCGAGATCGACCCGGTCTTCGCGTGCACGTTGCCCTCGGCGGGAGTGCCTTTCATGCGGTCCTTGAGAGTGCCGTCCACGCCGGCGATGGGCATCGCGTTGTAGTAAACGGCGAACGCGGTGTCCTGCTGGATCTTGTCGAGCACCTTGACGATCGTCTCCGGCGAGACGAGGTCGTGGCGTGACAGTCCGCTCCCATCGCGGATGACGAATCCGTCGGATTGCGCGCCCCAGGCGAGAAGCTGCTGCCCGACGATCTTCCGCGCGCTGTCCGAGGTTCCCATTCCGCCCCGCTCCAGCCCGATCGTCTTGAGCAGGATCTCCGCGATCTGGTTCTGCGACGGCTTCATGAGAGCCGGCAGAATGTTCCGCATGGGAAGCGACACGAACGTGAACAGCGTATCCATCTTGAACGGCGTCGACATGATGCTGTCGATCACTCCGGCCTCAACAGTGATGTGCTTTCGCACCAGAGCATCGTTCAGCGCGTTGAGGTAACCAGTCGCCGGATCCTTTGCGGGGCCGGAGTAGAGACTGTCGCGCGCGCTATCGGGCGGGGGGCGCGGCGTCGTCGGCGCCATTCCCTCGTTGAAGATCAACTCGTCCACGCCGGCGCCGTAGTACTCGCCGAGGTCGTCCCACTCCCATCCGTAGCCGTGAATGGAGTCGGGGAAAGCGTTGCCGATGCGCGCCAGCGACCCCGATATCTGCCTGATCCCATGAGCGCGAATGGAGTCGGCGAGCGCGTCCATCACCGTCGTGGCGACGCCCCTCATGTTGTCGCTCACCGTCGGATCACCGCGTCCGATCACCAGCAGGTCTCCGTCGACGAGCGAATCGCGCACTTCACCATTGGTCAGAAACGTCGTCTTGTAGGTGTAATCCGGGCCGAGCAGCTTCAGCGCGGCCGCGCTGGTGATGATCTTCATGTTGGACGCCGGCATGAAGAGCTTGCCCGCGTTCTTCGAGTAAAGGGTATCGCCGGACCGCGGATTGACTATCAGGACGCCCCAGTGAGCGTTTCTGAACACCGGCTGCGATGTGAGCGAGTCGATCACATGTGCGAGGCTGGCGCGCGCCGAAGCCGGATGCACTG
>JADGQU010000376.1 GCA_017881545.1 Gemmatimonadaceae bacterium | reverse complement strand
GGAACGAACGGCTTGGGGGCGGACATGCTCTCACGGAACTTCCCGCGCAGCACGTCGCCACGCACCAGCATTTCGTAGCCCCCCAAAGGCCGCGCCCAGCTCCCTGGGCCCGACTGCGTGCGCGTGCCCGATGACATGAGTGTGTCCGGGAAGACATCGATCAGCTTGACGATCCAGTCGCAGTCGGTGCCCGACGTTGAAACCACGAAGTCCGCGACGATCGGCCCCGCGATGGTGATATCGCGAGTGAGGGGTGCAGTCTCGTACACCAGCACGTCGGGGCGCTCCGACGCGAAGCGCTGGTCTTCGTCCATGAACGCGGGGTTGTACCAGTGCCTCGTCTCGGCGGTGTACGGAACCGGCTTGGCGGGATCGCTGACGTACTCGTCGAAGCTTGCGCCGGCAGGGGGGGCGGCGAATGCGAGCAGGCCGCCGGTCTGTAGATAGAGATTCGTGGCGGTCGTGTTGGCAGGCGGCCATTTGTCGAGGAAGCGCCACTGATTCGTGCCCGTCTCGAACATCGCGGCTTCATAGGTACGGGGAGCGGGTCCGTTCTTTAGATAGTGATTGAAGAACGGCACTTCGATGCTGTCGGTGAAGAAGTCATCGGTCTTCGATCCCCAGGCCAACACGCCGAGCGTGTCGCCGCTGCCGCGGTTCCACTGGCCGTGCGACCACGGTCCCATCACCAGCCGGTTGACGAGCCCGGGATTCTGCTTTTCAGCCGCGGCGTACGCGTTGAGCGCGCCCCACTGGTTCTCGGTGTCGAACCAGCCGCCGACCCAGAGCATAGCGGCCTTGAGATTCTTCAGATGCGGTCTCGCGCTTCGCGCGGCCCAGAACGAATCCCACTGCGGATGACTCGACAGTGAATCCCAGAAGGCGACGTGATTGTGGAAGTAGCGCGGATTGACGTTCGAGAGCGCGCCGAGTTTCAGGAAGAAGGCGTAACCGTCGGGCGTGCCGTGGTCGAAGCGCGGGTCCGGCGTGCTTTTGGGGCTGGGGCGGGGCCAGCCGAACGAGCTGTAGAAGTCGAACGCGTGCGGGAGGAGCAGGGCGCCGTGGTGAAAGAAGTCGTCGCCGCTCATCCATTCGGTCACCGGCGCCTGCGGAGAAACCGCCTTGATGGCGGGGTGCCCCGAGATCGCGGCCATCGAGGAGTAGAATCCCGGGTACGACGTGCCGCGCACGCCGATGTTGCCGTTGTTGAAGGCCACGTTGTGGATGAGCCACTCGGCGGTGTCGTAAGTGTCGGTGGACTCATCGATGTCGCGATTCGACTTGCGCGCGACGATTACGGGGCGCACGTCCTCGAATTCCCCTTCGGACATGTAGCGTCCGCGCACGTCCTGCCGGACGATGATGTAACCCTGGTGCATGTAGGCGCGGGTCTGATTGTCGACCCCTTGGGGGACGCTGTCGCGCCCGTACGGCGCCACGCTGTACGGCGTGCGCGTCAGAACGATAGGATGGCGCGTGGACGTGTCGCGGGGAGTGAAGATGGACGTGAACAACCGCACGCCGTCGCGCATTGGGATGAGGACTTCGGTCTTGGTGAAAGTGGCGCGGATGAAATCGGCGTCCTGAGCGCGCACGGTGAGCGGCAGAGCGAGTACGGCGAGGCCGAGGATGATGCGTTTCACAGGGGCTCCGGAAGTTGCGGGGATGTTGGAATGTATGGTGCGCTCATTGACGCGCACTAGAGACGTCAGCATCCTAGAGCTTCAAAAAACCTCCGGAGACAACAACATGCGCATTCACCCGGCGCACGCGCGTCATCTGCCGTATCTGCTACTCGTCGTTGGAATCTCACTCGTCGTCTCGTCCAGCCCGTCGCGAGCGCAAGCCACATCGACCGTCTCAACAGCCGCGCCATCCCCTGATCTCGAGACAGCCCGCACCGCTCTCGCCAAATACAGCGACCCATTGGCCGCCGTGAGGGACGGATACTTCTCGACGCTCGCCTGCATGGATTTCCCGAGCGGAATGACCGACGGTACGGTCGAATATCCACCGGGCGCGATGGGTGTTCACTTCCTCAATACGGCGAACATCGGCCCCAAGCTCGATCCCACCAAGCCGCAGGTGCTCATCTACGAGCCGGTGGGCGACAAGCTCGTGCTCGCGGGTGCCGAATGGTTCGTGCCGGTGCAGGTCGCGGGCGGTGTGGCGCCGACGATCTTCGGTCAGACGCTCGCCGGTCCAATGGATGGCCACGAGCCGATCATGCCGGTGACCCTGCGCCATTACGACCTGCACGTGTGGTTCTGGAAGAACAATCCGCGGGGAATGTTCACATCCACCAACGCGAATTTGAAGTGCAGACCCGGCTCGCCTTACACCGTCGCGTTCGGACCTGATCACCACCATCACTAGGCAGGGTCGTCTCCGTTGGCCGCGCAAAGGATGCTAACGGGGGCGGCGTCCGCTCGTACTTTTCTCTCGAGGGCCTCGTGATCACACCACTTCCAGTCACACTCGAGGGCAACGGCGTCCGGCTCGAGCCGCTGAGTAACGAGCATCGGGACGGTCTCGCTGCCGCGGCCGGCGACGGTCGTCTCTGGGAGCTCTGGTACACGTCGGTGCCGTCGCCCGGCTTGACTGCTGCTTACATCGCCGATGCGCTAGCCGGTCAGACAGCGGGGACGATGCTCCCGTGGGCGGTGCGAGATCTCTCGAGCGGAACGATCGCCGGGACGACGCGCTACCATGACATCGTTCGGGAGATCGACCGGGTCGAAATCGGCTGGACCTGGTACGGGAAGGGTTGGCAGCGAAGCCACGTCAACAGCGCGTGCAAGCTGCTGCTGCTCACTCACGCGTTCGAGGAGCTCGGTTGCAAAGTCGTCGGTTTGAGGACCGACAACTTCAACTTCGCTTCGCAGAAAGCGATCGAAGCCCTCGGCGCAAAAAAGGACGGCGTGATTCGTCACCATTACGCGCGCCGGGACGGGACGGCTCGGGACACCGTTCTTTACAGCATTCTTGTGGCGGAATGGCCGGACGTCAAACGGCATTTGGCGCTCAGGCTCGCGCGGGGGGCTCGAGGTCAGTCGGGGTAGACTGAGAACTGACTGCTGCTTTGACCGCGAACTGCTGCTTTGACCGCGAACTGCTGCTTTGACCGCGAACTGCTGCTTTGACCGCGA
>JADGQU010000008.1 GCA_017881545.1 Gemmatimonadaceae bacterium | reverse complement strand
GAATCGACGATCTCCGCCATGATTTCGGTGCGCTCTCTTCCCTTGCGCGGCAGGAATCCAAAGAATGTGAATCGCTCGAGCGAGAGCCCCGACGCGACGAGCGCGGCCATCACCGAAGACGCCCCCGGAATCGGGACCACGGGTATGCTGGCCTCGAGCGCGGCCGCGACGAGGCGCGAGCCGGGATCGGAGATGAGAGGCGTCCCCGCGTCGGATATCAGGGCGATGGAATCACCCGAGAGCAGCCGGGCGATGAGCCGCGGCGTCTCCTTCGCCTCGTTGTGCTCGTGATACGAGTTGAGGGAAGTCGTGATGTTGTAGTGATCGAGCAGACGCCGCGAGTGGCGCGTGTCCTCCGCAACGACAAGCGCGGCCGAGGAAAGAACCTCGACCGCGCGATGCGACATGTCTCCCATATTGCCGATGGGAGTGCTCACCAGATAGAGTGCCCCGGGCTCGGCTCGCGCCGCTGCCTTTGCGGAGCTCACGAGTCGTCCGGAAGCGGACTCCGCGAATCTATGCGGCGGCGTGCTGCTTGAACTTCTCCGCCAGCGCGGGCTTGCCCATGAATCCGATCATCTGATCGACGAGCTTCCCGTCTTTGAAGAATAGAATCGCGGGAATCGATCTCACATTGAACTTGGTCATAGTCTTGATGTTCACGTCGACATCCACCTTTGCGACTTTAGCTTTGCCTTCGTATTCAATCGCCAGCTGGTCCAGCACGGGCGCGACCATGCGGCACGGCGCACACCAGGTCGCCCAGAAATCGACGACGGCGAGTCCCTTGTGCTGCTCGATCTGCACCTCGAAATCGGAGTCATTCACTTCGACTGCATTCGACATTTTGAATTCTCCAACCGCAGGATACCCCGCGGGGCTTCGTCAGTTAATTTGCCGCGGGGACGTTGCCACCTTCATCTTTAAACTTAATGACCCAATCAACCCCGCGTGGCACGCGCGTATCCCATGTTGGCATCGCCGTTGAGGCGCTCGCCAGGAGCCTTCCTTTTTTCCGGGACGTGCTGGAATTGAGCGAGGTCGCGCTCGACGACGCCGATGGCGCCAACATAGCGGGCTTCAGCGCCGGAGAGGCCGTGGTAGAGCTTCTCGAGGCGGACGACCCGACGTCGCCGATCGGGCGATTTGTGGCGAACCGGGGCCCGGGCATCCATCACATCTGCTTTTCAGTCGACGATCTCGACGCCACGCTCGAGCGCTGCCGCCGCGCCGGCATTGAGCTGATAGACGAGGAACCGCGCATTGGCGCTGAGGGCAAGCGCATCGCGTTCCTGCACCCCAAGTCTACCGGTGGGGTGCTGGTCGAGCTGTCAGATCACTGACGTCTTGTCGAAGTCCCGGGATTGCCGCAGAAGTCGCGCACGGACGCAATGTCCATGTTGTCGACGTACCATCTGCCGCCCGGACCCTTAATCGCGTAGAACGTCGTCTCACGTGTCAGATTTCCCTTCTTCAGCTCGATGCGAACCTCGCGGTGTCCGCCCAGCCCCGCCGATTCGCCGAGAACGCGGGCGCTGTCATGGGCGAAGTAGCAGGCGAGGATGACTTCACGTTTTTCGAGCTCGGTGCGGTCCATTGTCTCGCGGGCCGGTCCATCCTTGGTGCCGAACACGGTGGACATTGCCTGGAGATCTTTCGCGTTCACGGCCTTGAGGAACTCATCGACGGCGAGCTGCGCCGAGGGCGCACCCGTGACCTGTCCGTTGCTGCCCATTTTCTGGGTAGCGCTCGAGCAGGCGGCAAGAAGAAATAAACCGGCGACTTTTCTGAATGACACGATAGAATTCTCCACTGGATAGAGCTGCGACCAAGGGACTGGGACAATGAGCGCAAAGCAACAACGGCTGTATATCAATATCGACCACGTCGCCACTTTGCGGCAGGCTCGGCGCGGAGCTGAGCCGGACCCCGTCGAGGCGGCGATCGCGTGCGAAGTTGCCGGAGCGGACGGCATCACCGCGCACCTGCGCGAGGACCGGCGCCACATCCAGGACGCCGACATCATGGGCCTCAAGGAAAAAGTTCAGACGTATTTCAATCTCGAGATGGCGTGCGTGGCCGAGATGGTGGAGCTGGCGCGTCGCATCAAGCCGGAGCAGGTGACGCTCGTGCCCGAGCGCCGGGAGGAAATCACAACCGAGGGCGGACTCGACATCATCAGCGACCCTTCGCGCGTCAAGAGCGTCATCGAGTCGCTCACCGAGGCCCGCATTCGCGTCAGCCTCTTCATCGATCCCACGCCTGCCGTGGTCGAACAGGCGAAGACGCTCGGAGCCGTCGCGATCGAGCTTCATACCGGGACGTATTCCCACCATCCCGATTCCCCGAAGACGATCGCCGCGCTGCGCGACTCGGCGCGGCGGGGCGCTGAACTGGGACTGGCGGTGCACGCGGGCCACGGCCTGACCGTGATCAATGTCGGACCGGTCGCCGCGATTCCTGAAATCGAGGAGCTGAACATTGGCCATTCGATCATTAGCAGAGCAGTGTTCATCGGCCTCGACCGGGCGGTGAAGGAAATGCGCGAGGCCATGCGCTCCGCTCGGTCGTCCTAGCCATGCGCTCCGCTCGGTCGTCCTAATAGGATGAGTTTTGACTGTGGGCCCCAAACCGCCCACCTTTCGCATGTGACTTGGAGAATGCTCCCATGACTTTGCCGGGCCGGCTGCTGGACTTTTTTTCTCTCGAGGCGAGTGAGTATCTCACGCGCCTGGAGACGCTGGCCGCGAAAAAAGGGATGGAGCCCTCGGATGCGACGCAATTCGCCGCCGCCGCGCGCGGACTGCGCGGCAGCGCGACGATGGCGAAAGCCGGCGGCATCGTTCAGGTCGCCATGACCGTCGAGCGGATCGGATCGGGCGTCGTCCACGGCACGACCAAGTGGGAGCCCGAGCTCCAGCGCGCGCTTGTCGGCGCGATCGAGGATCTGAAGCTGCTCGTGAGATCGGTGCGGACGTGGGGCGCCGAGCATGATGCCCGGGTGGAGGAAAGTCTGCGGCAGCTGGCGCGGTTCGCGCCCGCGCGCAAGGAGCGGACGGACGATCTGATCCTTCCCATCTCGCAGCTTTTCTACAACGACGACGGCCAGCACATCATCTACGTCGCTCCGAACCCGAAGACCAACTACGAGCAGCAGCTCCGCGAGCAGAGCGGCGGAATCGGTCCCGGCACTCTTTCTCCGGAAGTAAAGCGCGTCCCAACTCCGTCGCGCCAAATGCCGGCGCCGCCACCTCCAGGAACTCCGCCCCGCGGCCGCGAGTTGAGCAATGTCCTGAGCTCGAGCCTGGCGACGATGCGCGGTCTCGAGACCCGGCACTCAGGACCACAGCCGGCGGTGACCGACCTCGTTCCCATTCAGCAGCTCCTCTACCGCGGACAGAGCGCGATCGAGCGCGCCGGTGAGATACGCCGCGCACTCAAGAAGAGCGGAACTCCGCCGACCCGCGCGCTCGTGGACGAGCTCGTCGATCTGGTGGAGCTCGCGGCAGGGTAGGCGTTGCGACCTGGCTGGCGCGCCGCGCTCGGAGCAGTGCTGAGCGCCGCGCTCATCTACTGGACGCTCCATGGAATCTCCCCCTCTGAAGTAGCGCACAGGCTCTCAGTAGCCGATCCACTGCTGTTCACCGCATCGATCGTGTGCGGGACGGCGATCTTCGCATTGCGCGCGCGCAAGTGGGAGACAATTCTCGAGCCCGTGGCGGGCAAGCTCCCATTCGGGCCGCTCTGGCGCGCGACCGCCGTGGGGATGATGGTGAACAACGTGGTGCCGGCCCGCGCCGGAGAGATCGCGAGAGCGTACGCCTTGACCAAGGAAGCGCCGGTGCCGTTCGCCACATCGCTCGCCTCCCTCGCGGTTGACCGGCTGTTCGATGCGATCGTGCTGCTGCTTCTCGCGGCGACGGCGGTGCTCGATCCCGCCCTCTCGAACGCCGAGACGTTGGCGGGTAGGCCGCTCAGCTCGTTCGCAATGGGAGCAGGGGCCGTCGTCGTCGTGCTGCTCCTCGGCCTCTACTCTCTCGTTTTCTTCCCGAAGCAGCTGCTGAGGCTGTTCGAGCTGTTCGCGCGACGCGTGTCACCGACGATTGAAGAACGGGGCCGCATCGTGCTGGAGACGTTCTTCCACGGGCTGAGCGTGCTGCGGAGCCCGGGACGATTCGCGGCGGTGTTCGGATGGACGCTGGCGCTCTGGCTCCTCAACGCCCTCGGGTTCTGGCTCGCGTTCAGAGCGTTGGGCATCACCGCTCCCTTCTCCGCCGCTCTGTTTCTCCAGGCGTTCATCGCACTCGGCACCGCGGTCCCCGCGCTTCCCGGATTTTTCGGGGTGTTCGAGTACATGTCGGTGCAAGGGCTCGCGATCTACGGGGTTGGCCAGCAACAGGCGGCGACCTGGGCGATCGGGTATCACCTCCTCTCGTTCATTCCGATCACCGTCATCGGCGCCTACTACTTCGCGCGGCTCGGCGTGAAACTCCGTGATCTCCAGCCGGCGCCGGACGCGGCCGGATGACTGGGCGCGCGGCGAGGACATTGGCGCAGGCGAAGATCAATCTCTCGCTGCGCGTTCTCGACAAGGAGCCGGACGGGTTTCACTCCATCGAGACAGTATTTCTCCGACTCGATCTTGGAGATGAAGTGCGGTTGCACATCAGGGACAAGGCGCGAACGGTCCGTTGCGAGGCGATGCATGATCAGCCGCAGGAGAGGAATCTGGCGTACCGTGCCGCGTCTCTTTACGCGGAAGAGACCGGCTGGCCGGGCGGGTTCGAGATCGAGATAAAGAAGGAGATTCCGATCGGCGGCGGGCTTGGTGGCGGGAGCGCGGACGCAGCAGCGGTGCTGCGGATTCTCAATACGCTCGCGCCCAATCCTCTTCCCGATGACGTGCTCCTCGTGTTGGCGGCTCGTCTCGGATCCGACGTTCCATTTCTCGCCAGCGATTTCGTGATGGCACTCGGCTGGGGACGGGGCGAGAAGCTCCTGGAGCTCCCGCCTCTGCCGCCCCGAGATGTGCAGCTCTTTTTTCCGCCCTTCGGCATCAACACCGGTGATGCATACGCGCTGCTGGACGCATCACGAACCGATTGGCCGCACGGGGTTCCGGATCTTACCGCCGAGATGTTCGGCGATTGGGAATCGGCGGCGAAAGTGTCAGTCAACGATTTCGAAGCTGTGGTGAGGTCCCGGTGGCCCGCAATCGATTCGCTACTGGCGCGCGGCGAGCGGTACGGACTCTTCTATAGGATGAGCGGATCCGGGTCGACCGTCTTCAAAGTGCCCGGCATCAACACGCGACTCGTGGAGGGCAATCCGAATCTTCCTCCGTTGCAAGTTCCGGAGGGCACGAAAGTCATTGTAACCCGCACGGCCGAGAGCGTTGTCCCTGTGGAGCTACTGGACTAGCTTTCGCTTTCCGCTGCCCCTTCGTCCAATGGCAGGACATCGGTCTTTGGATCCGGTAATGGTGGTTCGAATCCACCAGGGGCAATTGATCCAGATCCGTTGCCCACTTAACTTGTAAGGCTGCATGGACGGACTATCCGTACCCGCTCATGGCTTCAAGCTCATCGCCGGGCCCGGCAACCCGGAACTGTGCGTTGAGATCGCGAAAACGCTGGATGTACCGTTCTGCAAAACGACGGTCACCCGGTTCGCCGACGGCGAGATATTCGTCCGCATCGATGAAAACGTCAGAGGGAACGACGTCTTCATCGTGCAGCCGACAAATCCGCCGGCCGACAACATCATGGAGCTTTTGCTCCTGATCGACGCGGCACGCAGGGCTTCGGCGGCTCGCATCACTTGCGTGATGCCGTACTACGGATACTCGAGGCAGGACCGAAAGGATCAGCCGAGGGTGGCGATAGGCGCCAAGCTACTCGCGAACATGATCGTGACGGCTGGCGCCAATCGAGTTTTGGGTTTGGATTTTCATCAGCACCAACTGCAGGGGTTCTTCGATGTTCCGGTGGATCACCTGTACGCGGCGCCGGTGTTCGTTTCGCATTACCGAAAAAAGGATTTGCACGACCTCGTGGTCGTGGCGCCGGATGTAGGCTCGGCCAAGATGGCCCGAGGGTTTGCAAAACGACTCAACGGCTCGCTTGCGATTGTCGACAAGAGACGCCCGAAGGCGAATGTGTCGGAAGTCGTCAACGTCGTCGGTGAAGTCGAGGGAAGGGACTGCTTGCTCGCGGATGATATGATCGATACCGCGGGCACGGTGTCCGAAGCGGCAAAGGCACTGAAGGATCTTGGAGCACGGGATGTGTATGTCTGCGCCACGCACGCACTTCTTTCGGGACCAGCAGTGGACAGGCTCTCGAAGGCTCCGATCAAGGAAGTGACGGTGACCGATACCGTCATGATTCCGAAGGCAAAGAGATTCCCGACGCTGTGTGTGTTGTCGGTTGGAGAGCTGTTGTCGAAGGCGATTCGCTACATACACAGCGAGCAATCGGTGAGCTCGCTGTTCGAGCAGTAGAGGTTCAGATGGCTGAAGTGATCGGAAAAGTCGCGAAAGAGTTCGCGGCAGCAGTATTTGACTTTATCGAATGGGCGTTCGACAAGCTGTTCGCGCCCATAGGGAAGAATTAATTATGGCAGTAGTCTCATTTAGCGCGACGGCCCGCGACATCAAGGGAAAGGGTGCCGCCCGCTCGCTTCGCCGCCAGGGACAGGTTCCCGCGGTGATCTACGGGCACGGGCGCGATCCGTTGTCGCTCTCGCTGAACGCGCGCGATCTCGACAAGATGCTCGGGCACATTCAGGCCGAGAGCACCGTCATCGAAGTGACGGTCGGCGGGCAGACCGCGAAGACGCTCATTCGCGAGATCCAGCGCCACCCGATCAAGCGCCAGATCCTTCACGTCGATTTCCAGGCGCTCGTCGCCGGTGAGAAGGTCACCGTCAACATACCGATCGTCCTGAGCGGAGTTCCGGAAGGCGTGCGCCTCGAAGGAGGAGTTCTCGATCAGACGCTCCGTGAGCTGGAGATCGAGGTCGATCCGTCGGACATCCCCCATCACGCCGAGCTCGACGTCAGCAACATGGTGATCGGTGATTCGCTCCACGTCAGCGACATCAAAGTTCCCGCAGGCGTCAAGGTTCTCGACGATCCCGAGACTTCGGTCGCGGTTCTTGCCGCGCCGCGCGCGGTGATCGAGGAGACCCCGGCCGTCGAGGCTGTCGAGGGTGCGGCCGAGGGCGTAACTGAGCCCGAAGTCATCGGCAAGGGGCCGGGTGACGAGGAAGAGGGTGAGGGTGGTGGCGAAACGCCCGGCAAGAAGGGTGATTCGGGCGGCAAGAAGTAATACGACCTCACGTTCATACGCGGCGCTTTGGCTCCGCTATTGGATAACCCTTGAAGGTCATTGTCGGTCTCGGGAATCCGGGCCGCGAGTACGCCGCGACACGTCACAACGTCGGCTGGTGGTTGATCGACCACCTCGCCGACGTTTGGCATTTTGATGGCTGGAAGAAGGACGGCGAGGCGCACGTCGCAAACGGAACCGTCGGTGGCGTGAAGGTCCGGCTTGTAAAGCCGCAGACGTTCATGAATCTCAGCGGACAAGCGCTGCGGAGTTACACTCGTCGGCCGTTCTGGAGCGCCGCCAAGGATCTGCTGGTCGTGGTGGACGAGGTGCAGATCCCTGTCGGTCGCACGCGTCTTCGCGCGCGTGGAAGCGCGGGTGGGCACAACGGTCTCAAGAGCGTCGAGCATTCGCTCGGGACGCGGGAGTACGCGCGGCTACGCATCGGGGTTGGTCCGAACGAGGAGCGGAAGGGGATAATCAAGGATCTCGCCGACTTCGTGCTCGCGCCGTTCGCCCGCGACGAGCGGGAGGAGGTTCTCGCGTTGCTGCCGTCGTTGACGGCGGCGGTGGAGACGTGGGTACACGACGGGGTCGAGAAGGCGATGAACCTTTACAATCGCGCGCCGGGTGAGGATTCGGGTGAGTAGCGGATTCTAACGACGCTGCCGCCTGCTGCCCGCTCAACGCTAAGCGCTACCTGCTGCGAACGTCATGACAGCACAGGCGGGTTCAAGGCACAGGCTCTCGGATTCAAGGTCGTTCGCAGTTCCCCCGAACGCCACGCGATCGGTCCCGGCGTTTGCAGCAGGTAGCAGACAGCGTTCAGCGGGCAGCAGGCGGCAGCGTAGTTTGATCGCCATCTCCATTACTTTCTTTGAATGCTGAAACTAGGAATTGTCGGCCTGCCCAACGTCGGTAAATCGACGCTATTCAACGCGCTCACCGCCGCCAAAGCCGAAGCAGCGAACTACCCCTTCTGCACCGTCGAGCCCAACGTGGGCATGGTCGAGGTCCCCGACGCGCGACTCGGCGAGCTCACGCGCGTAGTGAAGCCAAAAAAGACTGTGCCCGCCGTCGTTCAGTTCGTGGACATCGCCGGCCTCGTGAAAGGCGCGGCCGAGGGTGAGGGGCTGGGCAACAAGTTCCTGTCGAACATCCGCGAGACCGACGCGATCGTCCACGTCGTCCGCTGCTTCGAGGACCCCGACGTCACGCACGTCATGGGCGCGGTCGATCCCGTGCGCGACCGCGAGGTAATCGAATTCGAATTGGCGATCGCCGATCTCGCCTCGCTCGAGAAGCGCCTCGACAAAACCCGCCGCGCGGCGCGGACCGGCGACAAGGAGGCGATAGCGGAGCTGCCGGTGCTCGAGAAGGCGAACGTCTTTCTCAAGGAAGGCAGAGGTTTGTGGGAGGCCCATCTCACCGCCGAAGAAAAAGCTGTGCTTGCCCCGCTTACGCTGCTAACGGTAAAGCCGGTTCTCTACGCCGCCAACGTGAGCGATGCGGAGCTCGCGGGCGAGGAGGGCCGGCATCTCAAGGCGTTGAGAGATGCCGTGAAGAAGAGTGGCGAGCTGGCCGGCGTAGTTCCCTTCTCCGCCAAGATCGAGGCCGAGCTTTCGGAGCTGCCTCCTGAAGATCGCGCCGATTTTCTTTCTTCTCTTGGACTCGAGTCAGCGGGACTCGACCGTCTCATTCAGGCCGGCTACAAGCTGCTTGGCCTCGAGACCTACTTCACTGCCGGAGAGCAGGAAGTCCGCGCGTGGACCATCCACCGCGGGGACACCGCGCCCAAAGCCGCAGCGGTGATACACACGGACTTCGAGCGCGGATTCATCCGGGCCGAGACGGTCGCCTACGATTCCTTCATCGCGAATGAAGGCTGGAAGGGTGCGCGTGAAAAGGGCGCGGTAAGATCGGAAGGAAAGGAGTACGTCGTCCATGACGGCGACGTCCTCCTTTTCCGATTCAACGTCTAGAACTTGCTTCCGGATACAGCCTGACTTGAGAACGACAGTTGCCGTTCTTTGCTAGTCCTTTTGCTGGCCCCGCCTAGTTGCTGGGGTGAACCTGGTCGCGAATCTCCCCGCCTGGATTCGCCGACGTGTGCACGTTGGCGTACGCGTGCCCATTGTTGAACAGCACTCGCAGCGAATCGAGTGAGATATTCGCGTTGTTCGCGTTCGTGAAGCTGCCGTGAGCGACTTCGCCGTTCACAGTGCCTGTCGGGCCGTTCGGGAGGAACATGTTGAAGATGACGGGCCCCGCCCCCGCCCCCGCAGGGGGGGCAACTGCAGTCGCGTCCCCAAGATGGATGTGTGACGCCGTCACCGCGGTCATGTTTGTCAGCGTCAGTGTCCAGGCGATCTCTGTACCGAAATCAACGAACGTCGCAACGCCACTTCCAGGCGACGTATGAGTCGCTCCTTCGTTAATGGCGATCAGGTTTGCCACGTAGGTCTTGTTTGCGGCGGGCGCGGTGGTGGAAGACCCGCAGCTCGTCGCCACGGCGCCCACGACAACCGCTGCAACGAGACCGAGGGCAAGCGTACTTACTGTTCTGCGCATGAAACCTCCGGGAGAGCGCACGATTTGAAGCTAGACCCTCGTAAACTCCCAGAAAGCCTGCTCCAGCCAACGACCGCGCAGGCGCGGCGAGAAGTGGGTTTGGCGCGGCGGACGCCGGGCAGTGCAAATCAGTCCGCTTCCCCTGCGAAAAAACGCCCGCCAGACGGTTGAATTGGACGCCCTGACAGGGTAGGTTTCGCGTCTCACAACGGCCAGGACCCTGGCCTTCACACCTTCCTCCCACTTAGGCAACCAGATGGGGGGCGGATCATGACCAAAAGGAGGATTGCCTAGTGCCTCGCACATACGAGGCGGTCTACATCTTCGACTCAACTCTCGAAGACGCCGCCATCAACGAAAAACTCAGCCGCTTCCACGGGCTCCTCGGCACCAAGGAGCAGCCCGAGGTTCTGCATTGGGGTCGGCGACAGCTCGCCTACTCCATCGGTCCACGCGACAACGGCTACTACGTCGTCTCCAAGTTCGCGACCGAGCCCACCACCCTGCCCGAGTACGAGCGCGCCTTGAAGCTCGACGACGGCGTCATTCGCTACCTCATCACGCTGCACGAGCACGAAGTCGGCGCTCCGCCGCAGTCCGAGGAAGACCTGGCCGCGGCAACGCGCCGTGACGACGATGACGACGACGAGGATTAATCCATGAGAAGACCACAAAAAAGCTGCCCGTTCTGCGAGAGCCGCGTCCGCTGGGTTGACTACAAGGACGATCGCACGCTCGGACGCTTCATCACCGATCAGGGGAAGATCCTTCCGTCCCGCTTGAGCGGCACGTGCGCGCGCCACCAGCGCCAGCTCTCGACGGCTATCAAGAGAGCCCGTTTCCTTGCGCTGATTCCTTATATCCGCGGTCATTCGGCGTAGATGACCGAGGCCGCCACGCCGGTAGCGAAGCAATCGTGGCGGCCCTTGTTATGGGGGTTGGCTGCATTCCTACTCTGCCCGTTCCTTCCAATTGCCGAGCTGTTGATACCAATCCAGCAGACGCTCCTGCTGCTGGTGCCGGTCATCGCTGCCTGCTCGATCGTGGGATGGAAGCTGGGCGGGCGCGCGGCGCTGGCGGTGATATGGATCGCCCTTTCCGTCTGGATGCTGCTTCAGCCCGCTGGTCCGCCCGGCGCGCAGTACGACCAGATGGCGCGCGGCTGGGCGGTTCTGCTGGCGGCGAGCTTCGGTCTCGTCAGTCTGTGGAGCACGACGATGCCTTTCTTCTCGAGGGCGCTCTTCTCGATCGGACTGGCCGCGGGAATCGGGTTTCTGATCGCGCTCTCGTCGCCGAGCGGGATCGCGAGGTTCCAGCACGCGGCGGAGGAGGAGCTGACGCGAAGAGCCTCCAGCACAATCGCGAGAATCGAGGACGGGCGGAGCACTCCGGAATGGCAGGGTCTCGTGGCGCGAGCTCCAGATCTGGATCCGCTCTACGACGACTCCGAGACACGCATGAGGGCAATGCCGCCGATTGTTGCCGCGCTGCTCCCGGCGCTGGTCGCGCTGGAGTCGCTCGCCGCTCTGGCGCTCGGCTGGGGCGCGTACCGGAGACTGTCGCCCGTACAGATAGGACCGGCCTTGAGCCCCCTGACGGCGTTCAAGTTCAACGATCAGCTGGTGTGGGGTCTGGCGGTCGGCGCCACGCTCTGCCTGCTGCCGGCGTTCGAAGAGGGAAGAAATGCCGGCTACAACCTGCTGCTCTTTTTCGGCGCCCTGTACCTGGTACGCGGCGTTGGGATTCTGGCGTGGATGGCGCGTGGGCGCTACGTGTATGTCGTAATCCTGAGTCTTCTGCCTCAGGTGTTCGTGATAGTGACGCTCGCCCTCGGCTTGGGCGACACCTGGCTCGACCTTCGTAAGCGCGCCAAAGCCGGCTGACGGTGCGGTTCGCCACGGCTTTGTGCTAGAATTATTCGTTCTCAACGATCACTGAAGGAAATTTCTCCAATGGAAGTCATTCTCAGACAGGCAGTCGAAAAGCTCGGGCATCCGGGCGACATCGTGAAAGTTTCCGCCGGGTATGCGCGCAACTATCTGCTTCCGCGCGGCTTTGCTTACGAGGCCACGGCGGGCAACCGCAAGCGCATCGAGCAGGAGCGCCAGCGCCTGGAGCAGGCGGAGGAGGCGCGCCGCGGCTCCGCGTCGGAGCTCGCGACCAAGCTGGAGCAGGTATCGTTGACCTTCTCAGCCCGCGTCGGGGATGAAGGCAAGCTGTTCGGCTCGGTCACATCCTCGGACATCGCGCACCAGCTCGACGCCCAGGGATTCCAGATCGAGAAAAGGCAGATCGAGCTGCACGAGCCGATCCGGGCGCTGGGTGTCTACCGCGTGCCGATCCGTCTGCACGCTGACGTGCATCCCGAGATCAAGGTCTGGGTCATCAAGCAGTAGGCGCAAAAGGAAGCAAGACCTGGCCGCGCCCCCTACAGCGCGGCCAGGTCTTTTTGCGTATTACAATTGGCGTGCGAAATGCGAGGTCCAACCCCTCACGGAACTTTCGCGCAACAGATAAGCTACATACAGATATGCGGCGCTCCGCGCCGCTATTGAACCTTCACTGAACCGCATGGCCACATCCCTACCATCTGTAACCGCACGCGAAGGCGCGCAAAGGGTGCAGCGCGCCGCCCAGCTTTGCCTGGATATGAGAGCGAACGACGTCGTGCTGCTCAATCTGGCCGGCGTCACCGACATGACTGACTACTTCGTCATCGCGAGCGGGACCTCCGATACACACGTGAGATCGATCGGCGAGTACGTGGTATCCGAGATGAAGAAAGTGGGACTGACTGTGCATCATACGGAAGGGTTGGAACAGGGCCGCTGGGTGCTGCTCGATTTCTTCGATTTCGTAGTTCACATCTTCCATCCGACGCTTCGGTCGTTCTACCAGATAGAGCGGTTGTGGAGCGATGCGGAAACAGTGGCGCTGGACCCACAGGAGTAACCGAAAAAATGAAAGCGGCTCGGGCTTTATTGTTCACCGTGGCACTGCTCCTCGGCGCTCGCCTCGACGCGCAGCAGTACTTCGGAATGAACCAGGTGCAGTACAAGCATTTCGACTGGCGAGTAATCGAGACCGAGCACTGGCTCATTCACTACTATCCCGAAGAGAAAGCGGGTGCGATGGACGCGGCTCGCATGGCCGAGCGGTCGTACGCGCGCCTTTCCAAAGTGCTCGACCACCAGTTCCGCGAGAAAAAGCCGATCGTCCTATTCGCGTCGCGGGCCGAGTTCGGGCAGAACAATGTCACTGGGGATCTGGGTGAGGGAACCGGAGGCGTGACCGAGTACGCACGGGACCGCATGATTCTGCCGCTCACGGGGGATCTCGGCAGCTTCGAGCACGTCCTCACCCACGAAATGGTGCACGAGTTCCAGTACGACATTTTCGCCCGCGGCAAGGCCGGCGCGAACGTACAGACGCTGAACCAGATCGACCCACCGACCTGGTTCATGGAGGGTATGGCCGAATACTTGTCGAGCGGCCCGAACCACACTCTGACGACGACCTGGCTGCGCGACGCGGCAATCAATGGCAATCTGCCATCGATTGAGCAGATGACGGAGCGTCCCGACAAGTACTTTCCGTACCGTTACGGAGAGTCCCTCTGGGAGTACGTCGGCGAGCGTTGGGGTGATGCGGCGATCGGCGAGATCATGCAGAACGCGTCAACACTTGGAATCGCGCGTGCGTTCCAGCGCCAGCTCGGGCTCACGCTTCACGAGCTGAGCGACGACTGGCGGGAATCGATCAACGCCAAGTATTTGCCGCAGGCAGCGGTGCTCGATCGTCCCCGCAGCTTCTCGCAGCCACTTCTTACCGAAAAGAAAAGCGGGGGCCAGATCTTCCTGGCACCTTCGCTCTCCAGCGACGGCAATCGAATTGCGTTCCTGTCGAACGGAAACGAGAAGCGCGGCGAGCTGTTCATCGATCTCTGGCTGGCTGACGCGCGCACTGGCAAGCGCATCAAGCGCCTCGTCGAGAGCACGCTCAATCCGAACTTCGAGGAGCTGCGACTTCTCTATTCGCAGAGCTCGTTCTCCAACAGTGGCGGCATGATCGCGTTCACGGCGCAGCGCGAGGGCAAGGACGTGCTGTACCTGATGGATGTCGCCAGGACAGCCGTCACGGCACGAATCGATCTGCCGACCGTCGATGCGATCTGGAGCCCGGTATGGTCGCCTGACGACAAACAAATCGCGTTCAGCGGCACACGCGGCGGTATCACCGATCTGTACATCGTCAACGCCGACGGGTCGGGTCTGCGTCAGCTCACCAACGACGAGTATGGGGACCTACAACCCGCTTGGTCTCCAGATGGGAAGAAGCTCGCGTTTGCCACTGATCGCAGCCCCGAGTCAAATCTTTCCATTCTCAAGATTTCGAAGTGGCGCATCGCCGTGCTGGACATCCAATCGGGCGCGATCGAAGTGCTCCCCAATCAGGGCGGCTTGAACCTGAATCCGGCCTGGTCGCCGGACGGGCGGCAGCTCGCGTTCATCTCCGATCGCACCGGCATCCCCAACATTTTCCTGTTCGACTTCAACGATCACCAGCACTACCAGCTGACGAACGTCCTGGGTGGTGTATCGGCGATCACGGAATACAGCCCGGCGATAAGCTGGGCAAGGGGCGCGGACAGAATCGCCTACACCAGTTTCGAGAAGGGCGACTATACCATCTGGACCATCGACAATCCGCGAGCGCTCAAGAAAACCGCATTCCGTCCCACCGGCGTAAACCTCGCCGCTGGAGTGCCGTCGGCGGATTCCCTCGCAAGACCGAAAACAGGTTTTGATTCACTGACGCTGAGGCCGAGAGCCGGCGAGCCGACGTCCACGTATCGCGCGCCCGCTGGATCACGGCAGTCCTCGCTACTCGCCGCGCAGGAGGCCGTTGCCGATGTCCCGCAGAGTATCGCGACTCTGATGGCGGATCCGCTGTTCGGGCTGCCGGACACCACGAGATTCAAGGAGAGTCCGTACCACGTTGCGTTCCATCCCGACTACATAGCGGATCCGTCGATCGGATACACACCGAGCTACGGCACATTCGCGGGTGGAACCGCGTTCGTCTTCAGCGACCTGCTCGGCAATCATCAGCTCGCGATAGCCGGGAATGTCTACGGAAGGTTGAGCGATGCCAGTGCATTTGTCGGCTACGCGAATCTGAGCCACCGCCTTCAGTATACGACCGGAATTTCCCAGGATCCGGTCTACGTACCGCTCAGCGGAGGCGCTACATCTGACTCATCAGGCCAGGTAATTCGGTTTCAGACGGACTACCTCCGGTACGTCGTGCGGAATCTTTTCGTCACTGGCCAATATCCGCTCAACCGTTTCACGCGCTTCGAGACCGGAGTTCAGCTAAATAGCATCTCGGAGGGCTTTGTGCAGGTCTTTCAGGACTGCAACCAGGCCGGATTCTGCACGGACATCCAGTTCAAGGACACACTGTCGCTCCCGACGATCAACTACGTCACGCCATCGACTGCGTTCGTGTCCGACAATACGCTCTTCGGCACCACCGGCCCTGTGATCGGACGGAGGATGCGTTTCCAGGTGTCGCAGAGCGTGGGCAAGCTGAACTTCACGGATTTCCTCGTCGACTATCGTCGCTACGACCCGATCATCTTCAACACCCTTACATTCGCGACGCGGATCCTCAGCTCAGTGTCGGTGGGAAGGGATGAGACTTTCTTCCCGAAGTACATCGGCCGGCCGGATTTCATCCGTGGCTACGACCGCGCCAACTTCAACTTCGTCGACTGCACTTCCATCATCGGCGGGGGGGCGGCGCAGTGCAACAATGCGCAGCTCGCGGGCAGCAGAGTGGCGGTAGCGAACGCCGAGCTGCGCTTTCCAATCATCAGACGGTTCGATGTCGGAAGCAACTTCGGTCTGCCGCCGCTCGACGGGCTCATCTTCTACGACGCCGGTTTGGCGTGGAGCAAGGGTCAGACTCCGCACCTGGGCCGCGCGCCGGAGAACAACGACCCGACCAGCGATCGCTATCCGCTCACCAGCTGGGGCGCAGGCCTCCGGGTGAATCTGTTCAACCTGGCAATTCTGCGCTGGGATTACGCTCGGCCGCTGGAAGGCGGTCGCAAGCCGAACTGGACTTTCTCGTTGGGAGCGAGCTACTAACCGTTGCGTCGCTTTCTACTGTTGGCGCTGCTCTGTGCAGCCTGCACGAAGGACAGGGCAGCGCCTGACAGCACGACCCCGCAAATAGCAGAACCACGCGGGCCCGACCCGCTCCTTCTCCGCGTTCCACGCGGAGGAGGCACCGGGCACGTTTACCTCTATCCGAAGCTCGACTCGGCTGTCTGGACAGTCGATGAAATCCCGCCGCTCGACCACGTGCTCGCATTCGACCAGGACGGCGGGACGATTGCTTACGTCGACGCTAAGGGTTTCCCGGGGCGCCTCGACCTGAGAGAGACCGACGTCGCGAAGGCATCCAAGGCGAAGCTGACTTCCCTCACCTCCGCGAACGGCAGCGACATCTACGGCATCAATTCCAAGGGCGAGATCGTTCGGTTGAATCCGACCGGCGGCGATTGGCACTTCAAGCCGCCGGTGCCGGCGCGCTCCGTTTTCGCGCAGCCCAACGGCGAGCTCATCGTCACCGCCAACAAGGGCGCGCAGACGCTCATCTGGCGCGTGCGTCCGCCCGATGATGTCGTTCTGGACAGCGCAGTGCTACCGCTTTCAGGGCGGGGCGTCAGGACCCAGATCGGGGACCGGATGTATTTCGCCGTCGACAGCGGTCTCGTCGGCGTGAAGGCAAAGGATCTCTCGCCGGTGGGCGCGGTTCAGCTCGAGAGCAGAGTGCGCGCGCTGGCGCCAACCCCGAGCGGAGACCGGCTCTACATCGCAACCGTATCCGACAGCGGAATCTCGATCGTCGACCGCTACTCGGGTCGAGTCGGAATGGGTGTGGTGCTTCCCGCGCCGCCGTTGGATCTCCGGATGGACGCGCTTGGACGCTATCTCCTCGCCAGATTTCCGAAGGGGGATTCGGCCTGGGTGATCGCAATTGGCACGAACAGGCTCGTCGGGGCGGTGCCGACGCGTTGGGAAACCGATCTCCCGGTAATCACTCCCGATGGCCGGCTCGCACTGCTCGTCGGGAACGACGTCAGCTTCGTGGATCCGGAAAAGCTCGACGTTCAATCGACCGTCGCTGGAGGAGCGAAGGATTTCTGGTACTTCTTCGCGTGGGATGGATTCCGTCCGCGGGCCCAGGGACTCGATCAGCCGGTGACGTTCCCCGGTGACGGCGTGCCAGACTCGCTCGCTGCGAGCTCCACTGCGTCGACCACTCCTGTGTCACCGACTACACCGGGTGGGGCTGACACTTCCGCGGCCGCCGCCCCACCGGCAGCAAGGCCGCCGTCCACCGGATTCACGGTCTCCTTTGCGGCGATGCTCACAGAGGACAAGGCACAGCAGCTCGCGAGCACAATCAAGGTTGGCGCAAACTCCGCCCACGTCGTGACCACGAACACCGCGGGCTCGCCAATTTTCCGGGTCGTCATGGGGCCATTCGCGACAAAGCAGGAGGCCGAAAGCGTCGGCCGGGCATCGAGGCGAGAGTACTGGATCTACGAGGGCTCCCCTTGACGTCGCCTGTCTCCGGCGGACGTCCAGTAGCCTGGGAAGACGCCGGACGGCAGATCGCATCACTGTTGGGCAGCTATTCCGCAGTAGTCGTCACCTCATCCGATCCTGTAGCGGCGGCCCACGTAGCGCTCGGCATCGCCAGGGCCGAGGCAAAGAATAGACGCGTCGTGGTTGGAGATCTGGTCGGCGACATTCACGCCCTCCGCGGTCTCGTAGCAGACGAAGATCCCCACGGCATCACCGACAGTTTTCTCTACGGGGTGTCGCTCAACAAGATCGGCTACGCGGTGGAAGGCACCGAGAACCTTTACGTCATGCCGAGCGGAACCGATCCCTTGATCGACGAGGAGATCTTTCGCAGCACGAGGTGGGCAACACTCGCCGCCGGCTTCGACGAGACGGGCGCGCTTCTCCTTCTCGTCGCGCCCGCCGATTCACCGGGACTGGCCGAGCTGATCGACCACGTTGACGGAGTGGTGCTGGTCAAGGAAGCTGATCTCCCCGCCGCGCCGTTGGCGTTGGTGCTCGCGCGCGTCCCATCGCCGACGCCCACGCTCAAGCTTCCGCTGCTCATAATCAAAGCACGGGCAGTCACCTGGAAGCAGCACCGGTGGTTCTATCCCGTGCTCGGGGTCATCGCATTGCTGGTCATCGCGTCACTGGGATTGGCTCTCATGCTGGTTCAGATGAGACAGTCGGCGCGTGCGCCCGCACCCGTGGCGGTCAAGCCGATTCCGGCTCCTACGCCGCCTCCGCCGCGGCCAGCCCCCGAAACGCTCCAGGTTGCCCCGCCCACAAATGTCAATGACTCGGCGTCGGCAGCAGCTTTCACAGTGGAAATGCTAGTCGCAAACACGGCCGAAGGTGCTAACTTGTTCGTCAGGAAAAATGGTGCAGCACTTCCGGCAGCCGCTGTGTCGCCCGTTCCAATTGACCCGGAGCGAACCGTATGGTTCAAGGTGACCGCGGGTGCCTACACCAGGAAATACCAGGCTGACTCACTGTTGTTCGCTCTGCGAAAGTCGGGCGTCCTCACGGATTCCGCGGGGAGCGTCACAAGGGCGCCAATGGCGCTCGTTGTTGACAGTGTTCCCAGCCAGGGCGGCATCACCGACGCGGTTCACGCGGCTCTGGAGAAATACGCGGCTCGTGGTCTGGCGGTCTACGCTTTGATGCAGGAGGACGGGGGCGCGATGATCTACTCGGGCGCCTTCGCTGGGGCCGACCAGTCGGCCGGGCTTGTCAGGACATTGCGCGGTGCGGGCCTGAACCCCGTACTCGTTTATCGAACCGGGAGAGCGCCTTAGTGCGTTTATCGAAGCTCGAGATTCACGGGTTCAAATCGTTCGCCGATCACACGGAGATGGTGTTCGAGCCAGGCGTGACCGCCATTGTCGGCCCGAACGGCTGCGGAAAATCCAACGTCTCCGACGCGGTGCGATGGGTGCTCGGCGAGCAGCGCGCGAAGACGCTTCGCGGCGCCAAGATGGAAGAAGTGATCTTCCAGGGATCGTCCGCGCGCCGGGCCGTCAACCTCGCGGAAGTCTCGCTGCACTTCGAGAACGATGACGGCACGCTCGACATCCCTTTCCGCGAAGTCGTCATCACGAGACGTCTGAGCCGGTCGGGCGAGAGCGATTATTTCCTGAACGGCGCGGCGTGCCGCCTCCGTGACATCCACGACATGGTTCGCGGCACCGGACTCGGAGCCGACTCTGGTGTGGTGATCGAAGCGCGGATGGTGGATGCGCTGCTTAGCGACCGGCCCGACGATCGGCGAGAGCTGTTCGAGGAAGCGGCGGGAGTGGGACTGTACCGCGACCGCAAGCGGAGCGCCGAGCGGCGCCTCGAGGAGACCGCGACCGATCTCGGCCGCATTGACGATCTGATCGCCGAGGTGCAGAGCCAGGTTCGCTCCCTCTCGCGTCAAAGGAAGCGCGCCGAGCGTTACACCGAGTTGATGGCCCGTCGCTTCACGCTCGAGGTCGCTCACGCATCGCGCGAGATGGACGCGTGGCGCGGCGAGCTCTCGCGTCTCGAGGAGCGAGTGACGCTTCTCCGCACCGAGGTACCGGTGGAGGAAGAGCGTCTGCGCACCGCGGAATCTTCGCGCGACGCGGCACTCAGCGAGAGGACGACCTCCGAAGCGCGCCGAACGGAGCTGGCCAGGCTAGTCTCGGACCAGCGCGAGAGCACGCAGGCGCTGCGGGGCGAGATTGCGGTGGCCGAAGAGAGATTGCGGAACGCGATGTCCCGTCGCGAGCGCGCCGAAGAGGAGCGTCGCGAAGGCGACGCGATCGCCGGACGCGTGAGCGGCGAGCTGGAGCGTGCGTCAACGGAGCTGGCTCAGCTCGGAGCTGCCCTCCAGGCCGCCGACGAGGCGCTGACCACCCACGCAAGGCGCGAGGAAGAAGTGCGCGCTGCCCTGAGCACCGCGCGCTTCAATCTCGAGCAGGGTGAGCGGGGGCTGCGGGAGCTTCGCGAAGAGCTGCATCGCGCCGATCTCGACCATCAGAGCGCTGAGCGCGAACGTGACGAGCTCACGGCGAGAAGAGAGGCGCTCGAGACGGAGCAGACGCACTTGTTCGACGCAGCCGAAACCGCGCGCCGTGATCTGGCGGCAGCGGAAGACGCGGCTGCGATCGCCGCGACGCGGGTTACGGAGACGACCGGCACCGCCGACGATGCGCGCGAAGCGCAGCACCAGGCGCGCGAGCGCGAGAGCGCGGCACGCTCCGAGCTGCTGCGCGCCGACGAGCTGCACACGGGCTTGAGCGCGAAACTCAACGCGCTCGAAGGATTGGAGAGAGAGCG
>JADGQU010000375.1 GCA_017881545.1 Gemmatimonadaceae bacterium | reverse complement strand
AGCTGCGATCCAGACTCCCCTCTATCAGACTTCGGTCTATTGATGGGCCGTAGTCCTGTAGATGAGCCACGCCATGACCAAGGCGTAGGTGAGGCCGGCCTTCCATTCTCCGTGCTTCATGTACAGCGCGAGGCTGAAGCCGTCGCCTTCTTCGGGATGCGTCGCCTTCCACGGCGTCGGCCTCGGGACGAACGTGGGAACGTTGGCGGCGTAGGCCTCGTACTCCTCCGGAAATCTGCCCGCGATGTTCGCGCGCTCGCGCTGCATCGTCGGAGCGTAGATGAGCACGAAGAAGACGATCACCAAGAGTAGGAGCGCCCAATGCCAGGCGATGGCGAAGCCGGCGGCGATCAGAAAACTGCCGAAGTACAACGGGTTGCGGGTGTGAGCGTACGGACCGCCCGTCGCGAGTCTCTCGTTCTTCGAGATGTGGCCCGAGGCCCAGGCGCGAACCAGGACGCCGATCAGCGCGATGACCCCTCCGACCGCCAGCGTTAGCGGTGTAGGACGCGCGAAAATGAGATAGGCGATGCCGAGTATGAAGCCGAGTGGAAGTCTGAGACGCTTGGCAACCTCGGAGTACGTCAATCCGCCAGCTCCTTGAGGAGGTTTCGCGCGATGACGATTCGTTGAATCTCGGACGTGCCCTCGCCAATCTCGCAGATCTTTGCGTCGCGGAACATGCGCTCGACCGGATACTCCTTTGTGTACCCGTAACCACCGTGAATCTGGATCGCCTTGATCGTCGTGCGCATTGCCAGCTCCGAACAGTAAAGCTTGGCGATCGCGGCCTGCTTGCTGAACGGCTGCTTGTTCTGCGCCATCCATGCCGCGTGGAACATCAGGTGCTTTCCTGCCTCGATCTCGGTCGCGATGTCAGCGAGCTGGAACTGGATTCCCTGAAAGCTGGCGATGGGCTGGCCGAACTGCTTTCGCAGCGTCGAGTACCGGAGCGACTGCTCGAACGCGCCTTCCGCGATGCCAAGCGATAGCGCCGCGATTCCTACGCGGCCCGAGTCGAGCGTGCGCATGAAGTTGTTGAATCCCTCTCCTTCTTCGCCGAGTAGGTTTTCAGCGGGGACCTCGACATCCTCGAAGGTCAACGCCCTCGTGTCGGACGCTCTCCAGCCTAGTTTGTCCTCCTTCTTCCCGGAGCCGAACCCCGCCATGGGGAGAAGAGAGTCATCATGGCCGATGCCGAGCCCACTTATCTTGTCGAGATCGGTCGTCTCTTTCGTCACGATGAAGGAGCTGATTCCCTTTGTTCCGACGCCGGGCTCGGTCACAGCGGTGACGACAAAGATCTCGCCCACGCCGCCGTGGGTGATGAAGATCTTGCTGCCGTTGAGAACGTAGTGCGAGCCTTTGCGCACGGCGGTCGAGCGCGTGCTGGCCGCGTCGCTTCCGGCGCTGGCCTCGGTCAGCCCGAAGCCGCCGAGAACTTTTCCGGTGGCGAGCAACGGCACGTAACGCTTCTTCTGCGCCGTCGTTCCAAAATTGACGATCGGTGATGTGCCCAGCGTGGTGTGCGCGGAGATAGTGATGGCGTGCGACGCATCAACTTTTGCCATCTCATTGATCACGATCATGTAGCTGAGGAGATCGAGCCCTGCCCCGCCCAGCTCCTCCGGCCACGGAATGCCAAGCAGTCCGAGCTCGCCCATCTTCTTCACGTTCTTCCACGGGAACTCGGCCTTGGCGTCGAGCTCCGCCGCGACCGGCGCGACTTCACTGTGCGCGAACTCGCGGACCATGTTGCGGACCGCGAGGTGTTGTTCCGAGAAATAAAGCGAATCTTCCATTGACAGCCCTTACCGGTTCTCAGCCCCGGAGAAATTCTCCGGGTAGAGTGACACCCGGACGTAGTTGTCGGTGCGCAGATACTTCGCGGCAGCCCGCTGAAGGTCGGCGGCGGTGAGGGCTGTTATGAGCTTGTCGCCGTCGGGAATCTCGGCCAGCGGCCAGCCGCTTTGATCGAACGACGCAATCTGAGAGAGCCAGTAGCCATTCTGTTTGATGGCAGTCTCCCGCGAGCGCAATGCCGCTTCCTTCACCTTTGTCAGATACTCCGGAGTCGTGCCGAACCGTTTCACGCTGTCGATCTGGGCCAATGCGGCCGCGGTAAGAGCCTCGAGCCGTTCGGGCGCAGAGCCAAACCCGATGGTGAACCTGTACGATGGAAGTGGATCTCGTGACGCTACGGGGCTCACGCCCACGCCGTACGTACCGCCCAGATTCTCGCGAAGGGCTTCGCGCAGCTTGATGTTGAGCAGCTCGGCGAGCGCACTGAGGTAGTAGCGGTTCTGCCGGGTGTACTCGAATGGGCCGGTGAAGATGAGCGCCGTACGCGCCTTTGGCTCCGCTCCCTTCTTCACGACGCGTTGCACGACGCCCGTTGGAGGCCGAACGCCGGTGTCGCGCCACGTCTCCTTTCGTCCGGTGGACGGGAGCGCGCCGAGCCATTTCGCGATTAGCGGCTTCATCGAATCGACTTTGAAGTTCCCGACGAAGACGAAGGTGAATCCGCTCGCGTCGGAGAATCTGTCCTTGTAGAAGTCGAACGACTTCGCGAAATCGATTCGGTCGAGCACCGCGGCCGAGATCGGCTGCTCGCGGAGCGAGTGCTGCGCGAGCGTCACCTGTAGTGTGTCGCTGAACGCCGCTTCGGGGCTGGCGCTCCGATTTGCCAGCACTCCCTTGTACCGCCCGATGAAAGTGTTGACCAACGACGTATCGAGTCTCGGCTGTGTGAAGTACAGGTAGACGAGTTGAAGCATCGTCTCGACGTCGCGCTGAGACGCGCTGCCCGACACGCCTTCGCTCAGGTCGTCGATCTGCGGAAATACGCTGACCTGTTTTCCGGCGAGGAATTTCTGGAGATCGATGACGGTGAACTTGCCGACGCCGCTGGTTGCGGGAATCAGGTCGGCGGCGCTCGCGGCGATGTACGACGCGTCCGAAAGAAGCGACGCGCCACCAGGACTATAGGATGTGAAGTTGATCTGATCAGCGTTGAAATCGGTCGGCTTGAGGAGCACGCGGACGCCATTAGAAAGCTTCCACTCCGTGACTCCAATTTCCTTGACCTGGCGCTCCGATACGACTGTGCCGCCTGCCGGATCCTTGTCGACGAGCTGCTGGGACGGTGCGGTCTCGGCGTAGG
>JADGQU010000374.1 GCA_017881545.1 Gemmatimonadaceae bacterium | reverse complement strand
TGCGCGATGGACATTGAGCGCGAGTGAATGCGCCTTACGCCAAACCTTGAGATTCTTGAAATCGCTCACGGTCTGAATAACCGCGACAGCGCGAGCACAGGGCGACATCGTTTGGATTGGACCGCAACCCGAAGCGTCGCGAGTTACAATAGGAGGCTGCGCCTAGTGGGGTCAGAGAGCAGTGACTAAGCCCTGAGATCTTGAGTTTCTCAGATCTCGGATCCCGTTCTTTTCGAGACGCCTCAGAGATTCTTCTCCTCGAGCAACTGCATGAACTCCCGTGGCTCCTTGAGCTTCAAAAGCCGCTCGGGCACATCGGCCTCCTTGCTGAACTGCGCGATCTTCCCGAGCACCGGCAAGTACTGATTCGAAACTTCGAGCGGCGGTGCGACGATCAGGAAGAAAAAGAACACCGGCTTGTCGTCTATCGCCTTGAAATCGCATCCCGCGCTCTTTCTTCCGAACGCGACGCGCAGCTTCGACACCACGAGCGAGCGACAGTGGGGAATCGCGATCCCGCGACCGATGCCGGTCGAGCCGAGATTCTCGCGTCGCTTCAACATCTTGAACAGCATGCCTTCCGACTTGTCGTCGAGGCCGAGGAGCCCGATCAGCTCCTTGAGGATGTCGTCCTTGGCGGTTCCTTCGAGCTCCAGCTTGATCGCGTCTTCGGAAAAAAAATCGCGTAGTTCCATCAGCTCCCCGACAGTGACCGTTGGTGCGCGCGTGGGACACAAGTTACGCGCGCCTGGCGCGGGAGTCAAACGTTGATGTTGCAAGCACTTGGGGGTCTCACTTAGCTTGTACTGAGATGCGATTTCCATTCACCGTCCGGGACGACATCCCGCTCTACCTCGCACCGATGGCTGGTGTGTCCGAGTCTCCGTTCAGGAGGCTTTGCCGCCGCTTTGGCGCGGACGTCGTCGTCACTGAGTTTCTGTCGGCAGAGGGAATCCGGCGCGAGAATGCCGCGACCCTCGACAAGCTTCGCTTCGGCGCGGACGAGAGGCCGATCGGAGTCCAGATCTTTGGCGCTGATCCCGTTGCGATGGGAGAGGCGGCGCGCCTGGTGACCGATGTGTTCCAGCCCGAGTTCATCGACATCAACTTCGGCTGCCCAGTGAAGAAAGTCGTTCGCCGCAATGGTGGGTCGGGCTGTCTGAAAGATCTCTCGCTGGTCGAGTCGGTGATCCGCTCGGTGTCGGCGAGCACGCACCTGCCGGTGACGGTGAAGATCCGTAGCGGCTGGAGCGAGGAGGCGCGCGTCCCGGTCGAGATCGCCCTCCGCTGCCAGGACGCCGGCGCGAGGGCGCTCGCGCTCCATCCTCGGACCCGAACGCAGATGTACAGCGGCAGGGCGCGGTGGGAGGAGATCGCGGCAGTGGCCGCGGCGCTGGACATCCCGGTGATCGGCAACGGCGACATCAAGACGGCCGAGGATGCGGTTCGGTTGCAGCGCGAGACCGGGTGCGCGGCAATCATGATCGCTCGCGGGTCATTTGGTCAGCCATGGATCTTCGATCAGACTCGGGCGCTGTTGGAAGGGAAGCCCAAGCCGGACGCGCCGCCCATCGAGCGGCGGTTCGAGATCGCGCTCGAGCACGCGCATATGGCCGAGGACTACGAGGCCGATCCTCGCGGTGCGGCCATCGAGTTCCGAAAGCACCTCGGCTGGTACGTGAAGGGCGTGCCGGGGTCGGCCGAGCTCAGGCGGAAGCTTCACGCGGTGGTGAGTCTCACCGAGGTGGAGGATGTCTTTGCGTCGTACCTGGCGAACCCGCATCGCTACGACGATACGCGAGTCATGGCCGCGCTCGCCGACGAAAGCGACGAGATGGAGTCAGCCCCAGCGGCTGCTTGAATCGCGCTGCGTAATCAGTTGGGCTGTAGGGCGTTAGCAATCGCACTTAAACCAGATTGTCAATTCGATTTCGATTGACTTCCGACCCGGTTGCGGCTATACTTGGTGAACGGGGGCGACTGGCTTCGACGGGGTTAGTGAAGCTGTGGCCGCGTGCCCAGGTACTCAGGTCCTGGTAAAACCTCTGGGGATTTTTTCAACTGCCAACCAAAACTTGGCCCTGGCTGCGTAACTCTTAGGAGTTACTGCACCTGCCCATATTGAAGCCCTCCCAAGGCGGCTTTAAGGGTATCGAAAATTTGGGATAGTCGGCTATCGCGTCTTCAGGTAGTCGGCGAAATCAAGAAAGACTTGTCCAGAAGTGGGCTGTCCATTGGCCAGCGGCTGGAGACCTCAATCAATGGAACACGCACGTAGACGCTGTGGTCGATCTTGTCTCGGACCGGGGTTCGAATCCCCGCGCCTCCACTAAGAACCTGTATCAGGTACGCTCACGGCGCCTCACTCGAGGCGCCGTTTTGCGTTTCTCATAGGAGAATCAGTCTCATTGCGTCTTACGCCGAAAGCGTTAGCGGCGGGAGTTCTCCACCAGTTCCCGGAGGAGAATCTGCGCAATCAATCGCTCATTGCGGACTCTGTGTTCAAAGGAAGGGAGGGTAGTTCCGCCGATGGTGCTCGGGGAGAATCGCGAGGATCTTGTTGCGAACCCGGAGAATGTTCTCGGCTCGAGCCCTGAGTGCAGCGGCAGAGGAGGGCATACGCTCTTCACGCTCTTTCGCTTCCGCCATTGCATCGCTGAAAGCCTGATGAATTGCCTCGGCTTCGATCAGTGTGAAGGGCGGTTCGTCGGCCATGACCGGAAACTACATCGCCCTCGGCTCCAGCGATAACTGATCCGTTGCAACCAGGCGGGAATATTTCCCCACAGCTCCCGATCTGACGCAACAATGTCGGTTTCATATCACTGTACTGTCGGTTTCGTATCAGTCGACGAGTACGATTCTGACGGCCCGCTGACGATGATTCCCGGCTTCCTTCCGGGTGATATGAAATCGACATCCCGTGATAAGAAAATGACCTTGATGGCACTCGAAATTCCCCCGATCGTAGCGCCTTGCGGTGGTCGTGTCAGGGTTCGGAGGAGGACGGCGCTGACGATGTTCTGACACTGCCGTGCTACACTGCCGACTCGGAAAGCCCATTTACGAAGGAGGTGCCGGCGAAAACTATTGGGGCCATGGATTGTACGCGGGACTGTAACGTCGAGTTACCCACTTGCGGGCCACTTGGTCAAAGTGATATGCCCTGCTTTAGGGC
>JADGQU010000373.1 GCA_017881545.1 Gemmatimonadaceae bacterium | reverse complement strand
ATAAGTCCCGGCGTTGTGAACTATCGAACTGGCAACTACGCTTCTGGCGCCTCCCGCCCGTTCAGTTGCGGTTTGTCAGTCCGCCCGGCGGTTGCAGTTACTTCTCTCCGAGCCTTGTAGCCAGTTACAACGCAAACCGCCCGACGAGTGACTAAAATTCATCCACTCCGTCCCACCAGTACTTCGATCACATAAATGGCAACGACAGTAGCTTCACGCCGTTTCGAAGGAAACGGCTACCAGCCTTCGTACATCCCCGCCGCGATTGCGGCGGCGCTCGTATTCTTCCTCTACCTGCTCACACTCGCGCCGACGGTTGCGATGTGGGACACGGGCGAGTACATGGCTGCCGTCAAAGTGCTCGGCATCCCGCACCCGCCGGGCAATCCCTTCTTCATGCTGCTCGGCCACGCCTTCGCATCGCTGCCGATCCCGGTCTCGTATGGCGCCAGAATCAACATCATGGCCGCCCTCGCCAGCGCGCTCTCGGCAGGCTTCTGGTTCCTGATTACGGAAAGGATCGTTGCCCGCTGGATCGCGGAGAAATGGCAGCGGCTCGTAGTCGCCAGCCTCGCAACTCTCATCGGTGCGACGGCATTTACGGTGTGGAACCAATCGGTCGTCAACGAGAAGGTCTACACCATTTCGCTACTGTTTTTCACGATCACCTCGTGGATCATCATCGAGTGGATCGAAGATCCCGATTCGCGACGCGCGGATCGTCTCATCCTGCTCGTTTGCTTCCTCCTCGGCCTCGGCTACTCGAATCATCCGGCCGGATTCCTGCCGCTGCCCGCCGCCGGTGTAGCCCTGCTCACTACCCGCTGGCGGACATTGCTCCGTTGGAGACTCGTACTCGCAGCATTCGGAGCCCTCGTTATCGGCCTCACGCCTTTCATCTATGAGCCGGTGCGCGCCGCATATTTCCCGGCCATCAATGAGGGCGCGCCAACGGGTTGCGCAACGAAGCTGGAAGCGAGCTGCACCTTTTCCGGCCTCACGAAGGATCGGTTGATGGCCAACATCAACCGCGAGCAGTACGGACAGAAGCTGGAGCGTGGCGCGCCGTACTCGGCGCAGGTCGGAATGTGGTGGCTTTACTTCAAGTGGCAGTGGCTGCGCGACGCGCACGGGACGATGCCGGCGCTTCAGTTCATGCTCGCTTTCCTGTTCCTCGGCCTGGGCCTGCTCGGCGGGTACGTGCATTGGGAACGGGATCGAAAAACCTTCTGGTATTTCGGGCCGCTGATGTTCACGATGACCCTCGCGCTCATCTACTATCTCAACTTCAAGTTAGGGTGGTCGCAGGACTCCGATGTGCGGGATGTCGCGCGGGAAGTGCGTGATCGAGACTACTTCTACATCTGGAGCTTTTCGGCGTGGGGAGTTTGGGCGGCGATCGGACTGGGGTACGTGTGGGAGCAAATCGCGTATTGGGTCGGCGGGGCAGTGCAGACGACGGAAAAGGCCAGTGGGAAAAAGCCGGTTACGGTTTCTGCGTGGCCGACGCGACGCGGATTGATGCTGGCCGCGCCGATTCTCCTCATCGCGCTCATCCCGCTCTTTGCGAACTGGCGATCCGCGTCGCGCGCCGGGCATCAGTTCACCGACCAATGGGCGCGCGACTACCTGAATTCGCTCGAGCCTTACGCGATCGTCATCACCAACGGGGACAACGACACCTTCCCCCTCTGGTTCGCGCAGGAAGTCGATGGCGTGCGTCGGGATGTGACGGTCGCCGTCACCACTTATCTGGACACCGATTGGTTCGTGCGGCAGATGATCCGCAGGCCCGTCGAGACCTACGACCCCGCCAAGGGCCCGGCGATTTATCGCGACAAACAGTGGAAGAAACCTGCGGGCCCGCCACTCAAGATGACGTTCGCCGAAGCGGATGCGATTCCCGAGTATATACAGCTCAACCAGCCGCAGATTTTCAGACAGGGCAGCATCACGCTGAATATTCCGCCCGGCTATCTCGTGCGCGACCAGCTCGTGCTGCTGCGCCTGATCAAGGACGCATTCCCGGAGCGCCCAATCTACGTGTCCACCGGCGGCGGGCAGGGACTCGGGCTCGAGCCGTATCTCCTCTCACAGGGCTTCGTCCAGAAGTTGATGGACCATCTCGTCACTGACACCGCCGAGACGCCCCACGTCCTTGGTCTCAACGTGGATTTCGAGCGCTCGAAGGCTCTCTGGAACCACGTCTATCACGCTCCTGAAGCCCTGGTCAAGGAAGGAGACTGGATCGATCGCGCGTCAGTTGGAATTCCCTACACCTACGCGTTCACCGGAGCGGTCCTGTCGGAAGCGATGAGGGCGAGAGGAGACGCCAAGGGCGCCGACACCGTCATGAACCGCGTGAAGAACATCGTGAAGGCGGCGCGGATCCTGGGGTTCCCCGGCACCTGAACCGCAACAGAAACCAAAGCCGGGGTCGCCCGTAATATGGGAATGCGCGACTCCCATCACGTTCGAAGAAACAACTACGCCCTTGCCCTGTTGCTCGCCGCCATGGCGCTCGCGACACTGGGCTGCGTTCCTGGTGGGACGGGTCCATTTCTCTCCCCTCCGACGGCGCCGGTCGATCACGCGCTCGTCCAGCCGACGCGGGTCCGCAAGATGGGCGGTGATATCGTGCTGTCTTCCGCACCGGCGGGCGCCGAGCTTCTCACGATGGGCGGCAACATCACCATTACCAGGGCGAGTGGATACGTAGCCGCGACGACGATGGGGGGCGACATCGTGATCGACACGCTCGATACAAGCGCGCATCTCCAGTCCTACGGCGGCAACATCACGCTGTTCCTGACGCGCCCGCCATCAGACGAACCCCGCGAGATCAACCTGCGGGCCCGCGGAAACCTGAAGCTGGTCATCGCCGACCCGGTCTCGGCCACTTTCGATATAGAGTTGGGATACGGTCACGACGAGCCGGAAGAGTATTTCATCCAGAGCGACTTTCCCCTGACCAAGACGCTCTCGCCGTGGACCCGCAGCGTTACAAATCCCGTCCACCCGAGGCAGCGTATCATTGCCGCCGGAACGGTAGGCGGAGGCCGTGACCTGATTCGCATTCGCGTCGAAAGCGGAATGGTTTATCTGTCGCGGACTCCGTAGCGTTCCCAGATATCGATCATGCGACTGCGCGCGGCAGCGGAATCCTCGCGCAGCAGGAATCGCCGCGC
>JADGQU010000092.1 GCA_017881545.1 Gemmatimonadaceae bacterium | reverse complement strand
AGACATGTAGAGCGACTTCATCCTGGGGCGGATCCCCGCCAGACGCTCCACGAGCCCTCTGCCATTCATTCCCGGCATCACGACATCCGTCAGCACCAGGTCTATGTTGTCCTCCTCCTTGGTCGCGATGTCCATTGCCTCGCGCCCGTCCTGCGCAGAAAGTACGCGGTACCCCTGCTTCTCCAGTATCCGCGACGCGAGTCCTCGCACGGCCGGTTCGTCCTCGACGAGAAGGATCGTCTCCGATCCGCGCGACGCTTCCTTCGACGCGGGCTTGTATTCGACTGACTGGAAGGCCGCAGCTGCACTCACTTCCGGAAAATAGAGCTTGAGCGAGGTTCCGTGCGCGGGCTCACTGTAGATCCAGACGTACCCGCCAGACTGCTTGACGATGCCGTAGACGGTGGCCAGGCCGAGCCCCGTTCCCTTGCCGGCCTCTTTGGTCGTGAAGAACGGATCGAACGCGTGCTCTCGCGTATCAACGCTCATTCCGATGCCGGTGTCTGCCACTCCCATCATCACGTACCGTCCCGGCACGACCGGCGCGTGCTCGCTGGTGTAATTCTCGTCGAGCTCGACGTTCTGGGTCTCGATGGTGATCGTACCGCCCTGCGGCATCGCGTCGCGGGAGTTGACGACCAGATTGACGAGGATCTGCTCGAGCTGACCCGGATCGGCGACCACGTAGCCACGCGCGCTGCAGTTCGAGGCGATCAGGATGTCCTCACCGATCAAGCGACGTAGCATGGGCTCGACGCTCGCTATCACGCTGTTCAAGTCGAGGACTCTTGGCTGGAGAATCTGCTTGCGGCTGAATGCCAGCAGCTGCTTGGTGAGTGAAGACGCCCGCTCCGCGGCGCTCCTGATCTGCTTTACATCCTCGCTGCGCGGATCAGATGGGTCGAATCCCTCCATGATGATCTCGGTATTGAGCCGGATCACCGTCAGCAGGTTGTTGAAATCGTGCGCGATTCCTCCGGCCAGCCGACCGACTGCATCCATCTTCTGCGACTGGCGGAACTGCTCCTCGAGGTTGCGGCGCTCAGTGAGATCGATCGATACGCGAACGTAGCCCACGACGACTCCGTGTTCGTCACGGACGGGAGCCGTCGTGAGAAGCGCGGGGAATGCCTTGCCCGATTTTCCGTGAACGATATACTCGCCCGTCCAGCTCTCTCCCGCCGCTCCGCGCTGTCCGATCTCTCCGCCGTGATCGCGAAGGAAGGGCGAGGGGGTCAACTCATGAATCGGCTTTCCAACGGCCTCTTCCGCGGTCCACCCATAGAGGTTTTCCGCGAACGCATTCCAGAAGATCACGATCCCTTCCGGATCTGTGGCCACGACCGCCTGCTGGACGGCGTTGAGGAGCTGCGCCTGGAACCTGATCGCCGCCTCCGAGCGCGACCGCTCGGTTACATCCGTCATTGCGCCCATCATGCGGGTCGCGGCTCCCGTGTTATCGCGCGCAACGTAGCCGCGGTCGTTCACGCTGGCGTACGTGCCGTCCGCCCGGCGGTAGCGATACGAATCGCTCCAGCTCGTTCCACCGTGGTCAAGGACTCCGTGAATGCCGGCGACGACCCGATCGCGATCTTCGGGATGAATGTGATCGTACCACCACTGGACTTCAGGAAAAATCTTGTTCTGCTTGTGCCCGAAGATGATCTCGACGGAATCGTTCCAGACGAGCGCGCTCGTCTTGATGTCCCAGTCCCAGATGACGTCGTTGACGGCCCTCGCCACGAAGCGCAAGCGCTCGTCGGATGAGCGCACCGCTCGCTCGGCCTTGCGCTGGTCGCTTACATCGACAACGATGGCGACGGCGGCCACGATCGTTCCGTGATCGTCGTGAACAGGCGCGGAACTCATGCGAATGTAGCCGTCGGTGCCGTCGCCGCGGAGAATGCGGATTTCCTCTCCACGCACGATCTCCTTCGTGACTACCGTGCGTGCCAACGGCCACTCCAGCGCCGTGAGCGGCGTGCCGCTCGCGCGAAACCCTACCCATTCGTTGTAGCTGTGCAGATCCGGCGAAGGGGTGAACGAAGTCCGGAAGATCTCCGTCATCTGGGCGTTCACTGAAACGAGCCGCCCCGACGGCACTTCCGCTACGACGACGCCGACCGGCATCTGCTGCTGGACCGCGCTGGCGAGAGTTCGCTCCGCGATGAGGCGCAGCTGCGTGTCGTGCGCCGCGCGCGCGGCAATGCGGCGTTGAATCTCGGACATGACCGCAGTTGAAACTGCGGCCAGCACGCCGATGTCGCGCTCACTCCAGTCGCGAGGTTTGTAATCGAAGGCGCACAGAACACCGAGCACTTGTCCGTCTTCGGTAATGAGAGGGATTCCGGCGTAAGCTCGGAGTTTGGAGTTTCGGGCGGCGAAAGCGGGCTCCTTCTGTACGTCCGGGATTACGAGCGGGGACGCTGTGCCAACAACATCCTGGCAGAAACAAGACTCGAGCGGAGTCCAGCCAACGGAGGCGTGTCCGCCGTTGCACGCCACGCTCTTGAAGTACTGGCGATCGGCGTCGACGAGCGAGATCAGAACCGTTGGAACGTCGAGGACTTGGGCCGCCAGACGCGTGAACACGTCCAGGCGGTCGTCAGCGGCTGTCTCGAGAAGTCCGGAGCTATGGAGAGCAGCGAGCCTGGCTGGGCTCGTCAATGCCTGATCGTTGGGCAAGCGGGACTGTGGAGAGGAGAAATCCGACACGACTGGAGCAGCAAGGCGCTGCTGCGGACAACAGTTTCAAGGGGCCATTACTGCAAGAATCACAGCAAGATCCGTCGTGATCGCCCGAGCAGAGCGCGCCGTGGCGTTAAGCCGCTCTTCTACTCTTCATACTCATCGGAACCCAGAAGGGAGCAGGCGAAGATCAGACCATTCCGGTCGCTTCGCTCCGGTCGGCGTGTATCGGAATAATTGAACCTTTGTCCGACAGGGTACGAGTTGGGGCAAGGGGGATCGTCACAGTGAAGACCGATCCAACGCCGACATCGCTTCGCAGCTCGATATCGCCGCCCATTCCCCGCGCCAGGCCGCGGCTGATTGCCAGGCCCAGGCCCGTGCCGTCGTTGGTCCGGGTCAGCCCGCGATCGAGTTGCACGAATGGCTCGAAGACGATCTCGCGCTTGTCGTCAGGAATTCCCGGTCCGTTGTCTTCGACGTGGATCGAAATTGATTTGTTCTTCAGTGTGCACGAAACCCTGATGCGTCCCCCTGTCGCCGTGAATTTCATCGCGTTGGAGACGAGGTTGATCATGATCTGGCGAAGCTTGTCGGGATCGGTGCGCGCGTACACGTGGCCGGCGGGCGCCTCGCAATGGTAGGTAAGGGACTTGGCGCGAGCGAGCGAGCTCACCACTGCGTCGAGGTCGGCGATCAGCGCGCGGAGCGGCACATCGACTATGTCGTACTTCACCTCGGTGACTTCGAGCCGCGTGAAGTTCAGGATGTCGTTGATGATGCCCAGGAGATGCAGCTGACCGCGTTTTATCCGCCCGAGGTCGGATTTCTGGGCGTCCGTGAGCGGTCCGCGCAGCTCCATCTCCAGCAGATCCACATAGCCGCCGATCGAGTTGAGCGGAGTCCGCAGCTCGTGACTCATCACCGTGAGGAACTCGGCCTTCGAGCGGTTGGCGGAGTCGGCGGCGGCCCACGCCTTCTTGGCCTCGCTGATCACAGCGCGCAATTCCTCGTTGGTCAGCGCGAGCTCATGGGCCAGTTCGCGGGCTTCGTTCGTCTGGTGCTCGAGCTGACGGGCCTGGGCCTGAAGGAGGTGATTGCTCTCTTCGAGTGCTGCCATGCGCGCAGCCGCCACCTCGCGGTGGCGAGACATCCTCACAGCGCGAATTACCGCGTTGACACTGGCGAACGTAAAAGGCATTTTCGCGCCCGCTTTTCAGGGTTATTCGGGTGACGATTCTCGACCGTGCGGAGCCACCTCCAGACTCGATCTGACCGCCGCGATGCCCTCCAGCAGAGGTTAACGCAGATTTGTGATATCGTCACGGACGCGTCCCAGTGACCGCCGTCGAAACGCGCGAACGGCTGACTCGACGCGCCCGCCGTTGTATCTTGAAGGCCGTCAAGACCCGGTAACTCAGTTGTAGAGCAATGGACTGTCAATCCGACTCAGGCTCGTCGTGATGTTCTTCGATTGTAGTCGATGGTGAGCGGGACCAAAGTGAACGGTCAACTCTTCGCGTCGCGGCCCGCCAGGGCGATTCTCTTCGTTCTGGTCTGGGCGGCCTCCGCCTGGTTCATCAGCGATCGGATCTATCGCGGGTGGGGCCCGCCGGACGAAGGGCTGCTCGGGCAGACCGCCGAGCGATTCCTCGGCGGTGAAGTCCCACACCGCGACTTCGATGAGCTTTACACGGGTGGACTGACGGCTCTGCACGGCGCGGCCTTCGCCGTGCTCGGAACGAAGATGTCGTCGCTGCGGACTGTGCTCCTGGGCGCGGTGGTCCTCTGGATTCCGTTCGTCTGGCTAATCGCGCGACGATTTGTCTCTCCGCTCGTCGCGGCCGCGCTGACGATACTGGCCGTGGCGTGGAGTCTGCCGGCGTACCCGGCGCCGATGCCGTCGTGGTACAACCTCTTCTTCGCGACGGTGGGACTCTGGGCGATCCTCAGGTTCCTCGATACCTCGCAATATCGGTGGGCGTTCGTCGCCGGCGTCTGCGCGGGGCTTTCGATGCTCGCCAAGATCTCGGGGCTGTTCTTTCTCGCGCCCCTGCTTCTCATCGTGGTGATGCGCGCGTACCTGGTGGCGACGAGCGATGCGCGGCTCGACGGTGCGTCGATCGACGATGCGCGGAGTGCCGGAAATGACGGAAAGAGCTTCGGCCCGTCGATAGGATTCGCCGCGGCCTTTGCCTTTGTGGTCGCCGTCTACATACTCCTTGCGCCGCGGGGCTGGTCGGAGGGAAGCTGGCTCTTTCTCTTCGCCCCGCCCGCGATGATCTGCGCCTCGCTTGGCGTCATCGTGTTTGATTCACGCACCGCGAAGTGGCGTGATCTCTGGCGGCCCACGCTGGCCGTCGGCCTCGGTGTGCTCGTCGGCGTGGGGCCGCTCGTGGCGTACTTTGCCGCGACTGGGGCGATCTCGAATCTCATTCAAGGCGTGTTCGTTCTTCCACAGCTTCGCGTCAACTTCGCGAGCCGCGCGCCACTGGTGACGCCGTTCCGGTACGCGGTGCTGTTGATGGGAATCGTGATTGCGGGCGCGCGCATCCGTCAGCGTTGGTTGGCTGCGATCCTCGCGATTCTCCTCGCCGCAGCCGGTGTTTGGATCTTGATCCACGGCGTTCGGCTCGAGGGTCCCGGCGGGGTCGGTGGCGGGGGCCAGGTCTATGAACGGATGGTCGGCTCGCTCTCGAAGATGATGCCGCTCGTGGTGGGCTCCTTTGCCTGGCTGGTGGCGACGGGACGCGCGCGTGGACTTCCGCGCGCACAGTTGGCCGCAACGTTCGCGGTCGTTTCGGTCGCGGCGTTCAGCGCACTCCTCGCCTTTCCGTTCTCGAACGACCTCTACTTCCATTACATCGCGCCGCTGCTCGCGCTGGCCGGCGTGGCGGTGATGGTGGCGAGCGGAATCGCCGTTGATCGTCGGATCGCCGGCGTGCTTGCTGTTGTCTACCTCGCCTTTGCGCTGAAGCACGTCGCGGTGCGGACGACCGCGCTGTTGGCGATCGATCGCGGGGGGATTCGGGTATCGCCGCAGGACAGCGTGGAAGTGGAGGAGTTCGTCCGTTTGATGCGGACGCACGCGCGCAGCGAGTACATGTACGCCACGCCCGACGCGCCGGAGGCGTACTTCCTCACGGGCCTTCGCAATCCGACGCGGACGATGTACGAGTTTTTTGACGCCGCGCCCCATCGCACGGAACGCATCCTCGCAGCCCTGGACACGCATCAAGTGACCGTGGTCGCAATCAATAATTGGTGGATCTTCTCCGGACGTCCTGACTCTCTAATGAAAGCGGCGCTCGAGACGCGGTACCCGCACGCGACCCGCGCCTGGCACTTCACGGTGCGCTGGAGCGATCCCCAGTGACGAGATTCGCGCGGGTTGTCTAAGTCGTTTAGCAGTGTGAACTTTCAGTAATCCTGATCCGGTAGCTCAGTTGGTAGAGCAACGGACTTTTAATCCGTAGGTCGTGGGTTCGAAACCCACCCGGGTCATTAACCTTAGGCTCGCAGTGGGGAACCCCCCTGTGCGGCTATCTATGCGGTTGGTGAGCGGAGCGGGCTCTCAAGAGAACCTCACCGACTGCGCCGCGACTTCCCCCTTATCCTTCGTTGTCTTGTAGCGGCGCGTCATTGACGCTGTTTTGTGGCGCAATGGCATTTGGACTTTGGATTTAAGGCCGGGCGGTTCTTCACGGGCGCGTATTCACCAGTGGCCCCTTTGCGAATGCAACCAACTTTGCCTGGGCCGGGTGCCGCTGCCAGTCAGGGAACTCACCACAATCGAGGGTCGATTTCCCCGATTCCGCCGCCCACGAACGCGGGTGTAACATTGAGAGTTTCGTTACTTCGACACAATTGAGAAGGAGTCCGCCATGTCAGTTTGGTCTCGAATGGGATGGTTCCTGGCCGCGTTGCCCATCACGGCGGTTGTCTGCTTGGCGCAGGCACCTTCGGTCGTCGCTGAAGACTTCCCCACCCTGGTAAAACGCCTTCAAGCGGAGAAACCGATGTTCGCGAAGCGCCAACAGGATTTGCTCGCGGCGCGCTACGACCTCGCTGACCGGCCGGCCAAGGGAACGGCCATGTCGCGCGGCAAGCCGGTGCAAGACGGCGTGCGCGTCAAGTTGCCCGAGGGCATGACCTGGGAGAAACTCGCCGCCTTGTCGCCGGAGGAAGTTAAGGAAAAGCAGCTCTGGCCGGCCGGCTTTCTGCCGTTACCACATCCCCACCACGAAGCGGGCGGCATGATCTTCCCGAAATTCCTCATCGAGGAAACGAAGAAGCAGACCGATCGTGATCTAACCCGTTTCGACCTCGACTTCGACTTGCCGGATCACCTCCTGCCCGAGTTCCCGGCACCGATCTATCTGACGACGCGGCCGGATCTGGGCGACGTTTCGCAAGGGAAACTGGTGACGCTCAGCAACTTCAACGACGTGTTCAAGGACATCCTCAATCCCAAGCAGCTCGAAGGATTGCGGTTGCTGGTCACCCCGTTTCCCCAGCAACAGTTCAACGCCATCGAAGACCGCCGCAGCTTGAAGGCCTCTCAGGGCGTCGCCTGCTTCGACTGTCACGCCAACGGCCATACCAACGCCTCCACCCACACGGCTGGCGACATTCGGCCCAACGAGCTTCGCCATCGGGTCGATACGCCATCGCTGCGGGGCCTGAATGTTCAGCGCCTGTTCGGTTCGCAACGGGCGATGAAGACCGTGGAGGACTTCACCGAGTTCGAGCAGCGAGCCGCCTACTTCGACGGCATCCCGGCCGACGCGGCGCGTAAAGGCACCAACGTCCTCGAACGCGGAAGCCAGGTGCACTTCATGGCGGAGTTCCAGGCGTTGCTCGACTTCCCGCCCGCGCCGAAGCTCAACGTCTTCGGCAAGCTCGATCCTGCCAAAGCCAGCGAGAGCGAGATGCGTGGTCAGGGAATCTTTTCCGGGAAGGGACAGTGCGCGAGCTGCCACGCCCCGCCGTATTACACCGACAACACCATGCACAACCTGAAGGTGGAGCGCTTCTTCAAGGAGGTCACGATTAACGGTCGCACGGCGTCGGCCGACGGCCCGATCAAGACCTTCCCGCTTCGCGGTATCAAGGACTCGCCACCGTACCTGCACGACGACCGCCTGATGACGCTGGACGACGCGGTGGAATTCTTTAACCTCGTCCTGGAATTGAAACTGAATGAACAGGAGAAGAAGGACCTGGTGGCCTTCATGCGGGTGCTGTAGGCCGCCAGCTAAGGCGGAAGCCGATTACTCGGGGAGGAGTCGTTTATGAAAGGCTTTGTGAAAGACATCGAGGGTCTCGCCGTCAAGAATGACGAGTTTCGCCGGGTGCTCTACACGGCAAAGAACTGCCAGCTCGTCGTCATGGCGTTAAAGCCCAAGGAAGAGATCGGGG
>JADGQU010000091.1 GCA_017881545.1 Gemmatimonadaceae bacterium | reverse complement strand
CCGCATCGAACGCGAGGAGAAGCTCTGCGCTGGAAGGATTGACGATTCCCGGTTTGTCGGGAGAGGTCGTCGCAAGAACACGGTTCCTCTCGGTCATCCACTCGCCCGCCAGCTTGTTCACTTCCGCCAGCGTGATTCCCGGGAGAAGTCGGGTGATTGCATCGAGATCGTATTGGGTGCTCGTCGCCGGCTCTCCCTGAAGGAATGACGAGGAGTACGCGTTGGCGTATACATCCGAGTTTGTCTTGTCGCGCTCGGCGTAGGCCTGTTCGATTCCGCGTTGGATATCCTTCTTGGCGCGGTCCAGCTCGGATTGGAGAAATCCGAATTTCTTAACGCGCTCGCCCTCAGTGAGAATGGCGTTCAGCCCGCGTTGAATTCCGTTGTCCGCGACGATCGCGGAGAGTGAGAACGTCTCAGCGGTTCGAACGAGATCACCCTGCGACGCAGAGGCATTGATGAACGGCGGATTCGGCTTCTGCGTGATCTCCCCGAAGCGGTCGTTGAACATCGAGCCGAACAGGCCCTCGACCAAGTGCTGTCTGTAAGTCGCCGCAGTCGTGTTGAAGCGCTTGGGTTGTTTGTAGAGGAGCCTGATGACCGATCGCGTAGCTTCCTTGTCGCTGTTGATCGAGACGAGCGTCGCGGCGTGAGGTGGAACGGGAGAGAACGGCCGGACCCTGGGGGTCGTCGATCGCGGAATCGCGCCGAGGTAGCGCGTGATCAGCGCCTCGATCTGACGCTTGTCGAAGTCACCGACTGCAACGACTGCCATGAGCTCCGGCCGATACCAGGTATCGTAGAACCGGCGGAGAGTTGCCGGCTTGTAAGTCTCCAGAACCGACTTCAAGCCGATCGGCAGGCGCTCACCATACTTTGATCCGGTGAAGAGCACGGGAAACCACTTGTTCTGCATCCGGTTCTCGGCGCCCTGCCCCAGGCGCCACTCCTCGATCACGACCGGCCGTTCCTTTTCGATCTGCGCCGGGTCGAACGCTACGTTGTGCGCCCACTCGGACAGAATCTGGAATCCCTTGTCGACGATCGCGGCCGTGTCCGTCGGGATGGTGATCATGTACACCGTCTCGTCGAAGCTGGTGAACGCGTTGATGTCCGGACCGTATCGCATTCCGACGGATTCGAGGTAGCTCGAGATCTGGTTGCCGGCGAACTGCTTCGTGCCCCGGAACGCCATGTGCTCGACCATGTGCGCGAGGCCGCGCTGATTTTCCTCCTCGAGCACTGAGCCGGCGTTGACGACGAGTCTCAGCTCGGCGCGCTTCTCCGGCTTGTGATTCTCGCGGATGTAGTAGCGCATGCCGTTGGGGAGCGTCCCGACAGTAACGGCGGGATCGAAAGGCAGGGGTGCGGCTGCGGCCACGGATGGCTGCTGCGCCGTGGTTCCGGATGACTGCTGCGCCGTTGCGACCGAGAGGGCGCCGGCGAAGATTGCGAACGCCGCGGCGCCGGATAGACGCGCAATGGCTAATCTGATTTCTGATCTCATTTACTTCGTCGTCAATGGTTGGCGCCCGGATGCTTCAGGCCGCTTCAATGTCATCAGCTTTGGAAATTGCGTCGAGAAAGCGCGCACCGTAGCGCTCGAGCTTCATCGGGCCGACTCCGCGGACGTCCTGAAAAGCAGTCAACGACCGGGGGCGCCTTACAGCGAGCTCGGCGAGTGTGCGATCCGAGAATACAATATACGCGGGCACATGTTCCTCGCGGGCGATCGTGCTTCTAACGGTCCTGAGCGCTCCGAGAAGTCGCTCATCCGCAACGCCCAATGACACATCATCCGGGGCGTCGACAGAGCGGGCAGTCTCAGCGGTGTACGGTGTCGCGTGCCTGGTGCGCTTGTCGCGTCGACCTCGACGCGGTGCCTGGTCTTCCACAGCGGCCGCGACTGTGATGCCGAGGCAATTGTCGCAGCCTTCGCACTTGCGCTTCGCCGCGGGATCGCCGAAGTAGCGCAGCACAAAACCGCGGCGGCACTCCTTCGTGTACGCGTATTTCTGGACAGCTTGCAGCTTGGAGAGGTCCGCCGCGCGCCGACGATCGATCAGAGCCCAATCGATCTTGAACTTCGAGAGCTGAGCCTTCCGGTCAGCGAGATAGAGGCCGTTTCCCAACCGCTCCCACACCAGGAATTGCCGGTCCTGAAGTGCATCGAGCAGCGGCACGGAGGCAGCGGACCCACCAAGTCCCGGCGGCAGTCCGTCGAGATCGACAACGGCGCCAGTCTGGAGAGCAGCTCCGACGCCACGCCAGAGAGCGCGTAGCAGCCCGAGCTCACTGTTGCTCTCGCCCGTCACCTCGCGCTTGATCCGCTCCGGCGTAGCGAGCAGGCGCACATGCACGCGCGCTTGTTCGCCGTTGCTGAGCGTCACCGCGGCAGCGCGCGTCAGAATTCGGATTGCGCCCTCGATCTCTCGACTGTTGGGTTTCGGCGTGATCTTGCGCGCGAGATCTTCCGGCTCAGCGCTCACAAAGCCCTGGTCATCCGAAAGTTTCTTGAGCGCCTCGTAGGTTTTCTCCACGACGACGCGCTCCGGATACGAGCCTTTGATGAAGAATTCGTGCGTAAAGCGATCCGGAAACGAGTGCAGCAGAAACACGTCCGAGTGGAGCCCATCGCGCCCGGCGCGGCCGGCCTCCTGATAGTAGGCCTCGAGCGTGCCCGGCATCGCGTAGTGAATGACGAGGCGGACGTTGGGTTTGTCGATTCCCATACCGAATGCGTTGGTAGCGACAATCGCGCGGATTTTTTCGCTCATGAAGGCTTCCTGCACCTCGCGCCTTCTGCTGTCATCCAGCCCCGCGTGATAGCCGGCCGCGCGAATCTTCGCGCGCTCGAGGACTGTTGTCAGGTGGTCAACCGCTTTACGGGTCGATGCATAGATCACCGCGAGTCCATCGTGTTTGCGCAGGATCTCGACGATCCGCTTTTCTTTTTCGGAGTCGCTCTTCGTTGGAACGACGTAGTATGTGAGGTTTGGGCGATCGAACCCGGTGATGATCGTCTCGGGGTCTTTCAACGCGAGCTCGCGCGCGATGTCGCGTCGAACCTCGGGCGTCGCGGTCGCCGTCAGTGCAATCGTCGTCGGGGAGCCAAGGGCTTCGTGGACTTTCTTTACACGGAGGTAACTCGGACGAAAGTCGTGCCCCCATTGGCTGATGCAGTGGGCTTCGTCGATCGCGAGAAGTGAAACCCCGGCTTTGCGCAGCCGCTCGGCGGTGCGGCCGTAGTCGAAGCGCTCCGGCGCGACATAGAGCAGCTTGAGCTCGCCGCGATCGGCGCGCGCAAGTCGATCGGACACCTGCCCCGAAGTCAGCGTGCTGTTAATGAACGCGGCCGGCAGCCCCTTGGCCGTGAGCGCATCCACCTGATCCTTCATCAGCGAGATGAGGGGCGAGACGACGACGGTCAGGCCTGGCATGAGAAGCGCCGGCACCTGGAAGCAGAGAGATTTTCCACCGCCCGTGGGCAGGACGACGACGGTGTCCCGCCCCGCGAGGACGGCGGACACAGCGGCCTCCTGGCCGGGCCGGAATTTGTCGTAGCCGAACGCGCTCTTGAGAACCGCGCGCGCGTCCTGGATTGTCGGCTTCGCCATCTGAAGAAAGCTAGCGACCAAGGTTGGAGCGGGGTGCCCGCTCAACGCGTGCGTAATTGTTGCGCTGCGTTCAGATCCCCTCGACGAGCTTGGCGTAGAACGCGGGGTCCGCGTTTCCACCACTGATCACGCAGCAGACGCGCTTCCCCTTTAACCGATCCGGCTCAGCGAGCACCGCGCCGAGCGCGAGCGCGCCCGTAGGCTCGGCCTTCAGATTCGCGAGCGCGAAAAGGAGACGCACCGCCTCCTTGATCTGCTCTTCCGTGACCTCGATCACGCCGGCGAGGCCCTCGCTCAGAATCTCCCAGTTCCTGTCACCGATCCGGAGCACGCGGGCACCGTCAGCTATCGTAGTGGACTCATTGGGGAGAGTCACGATGTGGCCGGCGCGAAACGATTCGGCAGCGTCGTTGGAGAGCAGCGGCTCGGCCGCGAGCACCTGCGTCTTCTTTCCGCTCTGTTTGACGCCCTTCACCAATCCGGAGGTGAGCCCGCCTCCGCCGATAGGCGCGATGATGAAATCGAGATCGAGATCGAGGGCCATGAGCTCGCGGGCGAGGCTCGCGTTGCCTTCGATCACGAAAGCATCATCGTACGGGCTGGCGACGTATGCGTCGGGAAATTCTTTGGCGAGCTCAGCCAGCCGCTCGAGTCTTCCCTTCTTGGTCACGTCGACGAGATCGACTTCCGCCCCGTATTCTCGAACGGCGTCAACCTTTATCTTCGGCGCAGTCGCGGGCATCACGACAGTGCACCGCTTCTTGACCAGCGAGCAGGCGTAGGCGATGGCCTGCCCGAAATTCCCCGACGACGCAGTGATGACGTGCGACTGCTTGACGTTGGACGCGACGTTGTGGGCAGCGCGAAATTTGAAGCTGCCTGTGTACTGGTGGATCTCGCTGGCCAGAACCAGGTCGACGCCGAGTTTTCTCGAAAGCCGTGGCGCGTCGACGATGGTGGTTGGTCGCGGGGTCTTCATCGGAATCTGCGCGGCTTCTTGATGAATCGAAGGATCAGCGCGATGAAGAGGAAGGCGATGCCCGCCCAGCGCAGTGCGGCGTCGTCGCTTCTGATCCCCCACCCGAGCAGGATCGCGGCGATCAGCATCAGCGCGAGCTTGGCAATCGTGAATGGGGTCATTTTCTGTCCTTGTTGCGACTGGTGAATCGTTTCACGCCTTCACGGAAAGCGGATGTCGCGCGCGCATCGGCGTTGGCGACGATCCCGGCTGAAATACTGTCGATGAAGCTGAGGCTGTCGAGCTTGTAGAAGAGAGTCTTGGTCGCGGCCATCGCGCTGGGCGGTGTTTTCGCGAGCTGGTTAAGAAGAGATTGAGAAAGCTGATCGAATTCCTTGTCCGCGAACACGCGGGATACGAGCCCAATCGATCTTGCCTCTTCGGCCTTGAGAATGCGGCCGGTGCTGACGAGATCGAAGGCGTGCTTTTCTCCGACGGAGCGTCGCAGCATGGTCATCACCATCGCCGGGACGAAGCCGATCGTTACTTCGGGGTATCCGAATCGCGCGTCTTCGTGGGCCAGCACAATGTCGCAAGCCGACGCCAGACCGGCACCGCCGGCGTACGCGCGCCCTTTCACCAGAGCAACGACCGGCTTCTCCATGCGCCGAATCGTGTGAAAGACGTGTCCGAGAGCTTGGGCGTCGTCGAGCTGGGCCTGACGGGGAGCGTCGAGCATCTCCTCGAGGGCGGAGAGATCCGCTCCGGCGCAGAAGTCGGGACCCTCGCCGTCAATCGCAACCACGTTCACCGGTGACTCGCTGAGGGCAAAAAGTGCCTCGGCGAGCTCGTCGGCGGTGACGCGATCGAGCGCATTCTTCTTGTCCGGACGAGCGAGAGTGATCCGTCCGACCAAGCCGTCAGCGGTCATGCGGATATTTTTCATTTGGCCGCCGGCAGCTCGAGACGCCTCGCCTCTGCGTCCGGGACATCGATCACCATGCGCAGCAGCGCGGTCGAGTAGACCTTGCCCTGCGCATCGGTCTTGAGCGACAACGTGCCGCCGCCGTCGAGCGCGCCGTGCAGCAGGAAATTGAGCGCGTTGAGATTGGGTAGCTCGTATCTGTCCACCGGGCCTTCGATCATCCCCCGAAAGTGTTCGGCCACTCGATTGCGCGTCACGAATTCTTCGAGCACCGCGTACCAGCGAGGCTCGAGCGCGATCACGCCGACGTTGGCGGTGTCGCCCTTGTCGCCCGAGCGCGCGTGCGCGATGTCGACGAGGCGAACCTTCACTGGATGAGATCCACTTTCGTCTTCACGACCGACTTGTCTATGAGCGCTGGCCAGTATGCCACGATCTCTTCGACCTTCGGCCGCCCGCCCGCGAACCCGGTGACGCTCGGCGGCCCGTTCAGAACGAGTGGCGCGATCTCCCTGGTGAACCGTTCCACCGCCGCGCGATCGGGGCCGCGTACTCCGAAGCGCAGCTGCACCTCGGGCGCATTGTGCTGGTCGCCCGCCAGATGTCCGTGAGTAGCGTTCGCCCCGACGAATTCAGAAAGGATGCGCTCGAAGCTCAGACCGAGCCGCTCCAGCCGCTCGCGCAGGATTCGATCGGCCGCCTCTGCTTTCTCAAGAGCATCAGGCCAGGCATACACGAGAGTGCCCACGGCCTTGAAGCCGGCGCGGTACGCCACTGAGACCTTGAGTTTGTCGGTCGGCGGCTTTCCCTTGATACCGGACACGAGCACCCGATTCTCGCCGTCAGGCGCCACCTTGATCGTCGTGAAGTCGGCGATGACATCTGGAGTGATGTAGGAGTGCGGATCACCCATCTCGTAAACCAGCTGCTCGCTGACTGTCTGAACCGAGACTCTTCCGCCCGTCTTCGGATGCTTCGTCACCACAAAGGTGCCGTCGGGCTTAACGTCGACAAGCGGGTACCCGACGTTTGCCAGATCGGGAATCGAGCGCCAGTCGTACAAGCAGTTGCCGCCCGAGCACTGCGCTCCGCACTCGATGATGTGTCCCGCCACGATTCCCGCCGCCAGCTGATCCCAGCTTGTCGCGCCCCAGCCGAACTCGTGACGAAGCGGCGCCATGGTGAGCGCGGTATCGGTCGAGCGTCCGGTGATGACGACGTTGGCTCCTTTGCCGAGCGCTTCGACGATCGGCTCGGAACCGATGTAGGCATTGGCGGAGAGAACGCGGTCCCGCACGATCGAGAGCGGCTCGCCGGTCTCCATGTTTGCGAGTGGATGTCCCGCCGCGATGAGCTGATCTATACGTCCGAGCAGATCGTCGCCGGAAACGACACCGATCCGCAACGCACCTTTCGCTCCCTTTTTCTCGGCCCCCGCTTTCACTGCCGCGGCGCAGGCGGGCGGATTCACGCCGCCGGCGTTGGCAATGACCTTCACACCGCGCTCTACCACGGCGGGTAGAACGCTCTCCATCGCACCGATGAAATCTCGCGCGTAGCCGAGAGAAGGATCGCGCTCCTTCTGCTTCTGGAGAATCGACATCGTAACCTCGGCCAGGTAGTCGAGCATCAGGTAGTCAACCGGACCGCCTTCCACCTGACGCCGCGGCGCGTCGAGATCATCGCCCCAGAATCCCTGACCGCCGGCGACGCGGACGACTTTCTTCAACTGCCTTCCTCCGAGAGATGTGGCGGGAGCACAAAGGGACCGAGGTGCGGCCCTGGATTATGGAGCGAGGCGCGGAGTGCCAGGCTCAGCATCTCGCGTGTGTTCTCCGGATATACTATCGAGTCGACGAATCCACGCGCTGCCGCGTAGCGCGCGTCGAGCTGGTGCTCGTAGTCGGCGCGCATCTCATCGACGGACTTTGCCACGTCCGACTCGAGGGCGCCCCCCTTTTTCTTCGCCAGCTCGAGCGCGGGACCATGCACCGCCTGAATCGCCGATTCGCCTTCCATCACCGCCATGCGGCCGGTCGGCCAGGTGAGGATGAAATCAGGATCGAATCCCTGGCCTGCCATCGCGTAGTAGCCCGCACCGGAAGCGTGATTCACGGTGAGGACTATCTTGGGCACGCGCGCGGTAGCCATTGCTTCCACGAAGCGAGCGCCAGCGCGGATGATTCCTTCGTGCTCCGCCTCGGTGCCGACCATGAAGCCCGAGACGTCCTGCACGAACAACAGCGGAATCCCGAGCCGGTCGCAGCGATCTATGAAGTACGCGACTTTCTCCGCGCTCTCGGTATACACGATGCCGCCGAATCGCGGCTTCTCGCCCTCTCGGCCCTTGATGAGCCCGCGCTGGTTCGCAATGACGCCGAGGTTGATTCCGTCGATGCGCGCATCGCCGCAGATCATCTCCTTCGCTAACCCTTCCTGGAATTCGTCGATCTCGCCGTTGTCCAGAATGGCGCGCAGCACCGCATGCATGTCGTATGACATGCGATGATCGGCGGGAAGCAGGTCGTACAAGTCCTCTTCCCCGCTAACAGATTTCGCGGGCTTCGTCTTCGCCTTGTGGGTCGCGGTTCCGTGCGCTTTGCCTGCTCGCTGATCGCCTTCGCCGTTGGTTGGAGGCAGCAGCGCCACGTCGCGAGATGTCG
>JADGQU010000372.1 GCA_017881545.1 Gemmatimonadaceae bacterium | reverse complement strand
TTTGATTCCGTCATCGCGCTTCGATTGGGTGCGCGAACCGGACGGCCGATAGAATTCGACGTGCCGCTTGGGCCGGAATGAAGCTCAAAACCCGTCCGCAGTGCGCGATCGACTTTAAGGACCCGATGGTCAATCCGAGGTCCACGACCCGGTCTCGAATTTCCGGCATTTATGTGTGCCGCCCTTGATTTTGATCAGATTGGATGTCTGCAAGCGGGTTTAGTGTTATCTGTTTGGCGTCACCATTTCGAGGAATTGTGCAATCCAAGAGAGAAAATCCGCATTCGGTTGCTGTGGTTCGTTCTGATTCTCATGACGCTGCCCGATTGCCGCAATTCGAGCACAATCGCCTTCCGTTTCTGGATTGCGAGTGGCGGCCAACTTCGCTTGGCGGTATTAAAGCTGATCGCCGAGACGCCGCAAAGCAACCATGTTGATTCAGGAACTGACGAGACAGGAGAGTTTGGAGGTGCTCGCCCGTACGCACCTCGGTAGATTAGCGTGTGCCCGCGGGATGCAGCCCTATATCGTTCCCATCTATTTCGCCTACCAGAATAACTGGCTTTATAGTTTTTCCGTGCTCGGACAAAAGATCGACTGGATGCGCGCTAACCCATTAGTATGCGTCGAAGCCGACCAGATGAGGCGTGAACTATGGGCTACGGTTGTCGTCTTCGGCCGCTACGAAGAGCTTCGCGATACGCCCCAATTTCGGAGCGAACGCGCGTTCGCCTTCAACCTATTGCAGCACAGAGCGATGTGGTGGGAGCACGGGAGCGCGAAAACAATGCCTGGTGGCGCGCCGGCGACGGTTCCCATTTTCTACCGTATCAAAATCGAACAGATCACCGGGCGCTGCGCCGCCTCTGAACAGGAGGTGCTTAACACAAACCAGGCCAAGGCCGTCCCGGACGAGCAAGAATGGCTGCATAACATGTTGCGACGTGTCCGGTGACAGCCCGCGAATCAATGGTCGCAATCAGGGCGTGGGTAGCTGCAATTCTGGAGTACGAGTCTTTGAGCGCTGGTGGATTAGCCCGGCGCGCAGTCGACCGCTACTTCGGCGCCGCCACTGAACCGCTGTAAAACACTACGCACCTTTCGCGCGTGCCGGGTAAAAGTGCCCTCGCCTTGCTGAGCAGCTTCCGCACCGGCCCTGCGAGCGACGCCAGAACGCCGGGTCTTTCCACCACCGGATTGCTGAACGGGCCGCGGACTTTCTGACGCACCTTGGCGCAACCGTTCGAATCAATCAGCGCCACAATCACGTCGTCGTATTCATCGTTGACGAAATCCAGTCCGCCCTGCAGAGCGAGACGGTTTTCGCGTGTCGCCATGGCCACGTCCTTGGCATGTGCCACGCCCTTTTCTACTTTCCACTTGGAGACCACGGTGCGAATCTGCGTGCTGCCGCCAGTTTGCTGACCGAGCCTGGCAAATTCGAAGCCTTTGGTGGCCGCCAAGCCGATGGGTCCAGCGAAAAGAAAGGCGCTCATGTCAACCAGGTTGAAGCTCAGGCTCGACTCGTAATTCAAAAGTTCCTTGTCGAGATCCGCGCCGGCAAGGGTGAGGTTCATTCCGGACAGGGACATTTCTCCATTTGCGCTCTGGCGCAACTCGACGCGGGTTCGTCCACGCATCGACAGCGTTGTCGAAAAATCCATCAGCCCATGGACCGACCTGCCCGGCGCCAGCGCCTTGAAGAAATCCTCGACACGGAATTTCGACAGCGAGTAGCTGACGTGGACAATCGGTACCGCAACCGAGCGGTCCATGCGCATGCTTCCCGACCCCTGCCCACCGAACACACGCATCGTGACCGGCTTGAAATTGAAAACCCCTTCGGTCGCCTCGACCGAGGACTTGAGGTCGGATACGGTCGTGTTCTCTCCGTGCACCTCGCTGCAGGCGAAGTTCCCGGAGAGCGAAACCCGCGACAGGAACGCCGCGCCACCCGGGTGCCGCATATTAGTCAGCTCGCCGCTGCAGCCGCTGGACTCGACGCTGCTACCGGATGCTTTGTCCGCGTAGGCAACGATCAGGCCGGCGAAAGTCACCTCGCGTACGTCCAGCGCGGGGAACGTCTCCCTGGCCTCAGGCAGTTTTTCGTAGTTGTACGTGGCGTCGCGACCCCGTTCGATGGAGATGTGTACACCATTCAACACAACGCTGCCGTAGCGGAGCTCCTGCTGCAACAGTGAAAGGAGTTCGATCGCAAGATCAGCCTCTTTCACGAACGCAATCTCTGTTCCGCGGTTGCGGATGCGCACGTTCTCCAGCGTGACGTGCAGCCCGGAAACAACGCCGATACGCAATCGTCCCTCGACGCTGACGTTCATCCCGAAGGCGTCTGACGCCGCCGCCTCCGCGCGCTGCTTGTAGGCCTCGGAGTCCACGAGAAGCATCACGGCCAACGCCGCGAGCAGCAAAATCCCTACCAGTCCGCCGAGGGCGGCGAGGAAGATTTTCAATGCTTTCGGATTGTGTGGCATTACACCAAATTGAAACACGGTGGAAGGAATTGGACGAGCCGTAGCTGATCAATTCTCGCACGTAAATCGCCCAGTGTCTAAAAACTACGTCGGGAATTTGACGCTGCTGCATGGTAGCAATAGTTGAGCATTTCGCCGAACTACTACGCCTCGGTGCTTTCTACCCGCGACTATCCCGCAACTGGCGCTTGAGCAGCTTGCCGTTGGCGTTACGCGGCAGGGGGCGCGCGACAAAGGTAATGAAGTCCGGCAGCTTGTAGTCGGCGAGATGCCGCGCGCAGTGTGCGCGCAGGTCCTCCGCGGTGCAGGCCGGATCGGATCTCAGCACAAACGCGTGCGCTTTCTCTCCCAGCACCGGATCGGGGCGGGCGATCAGCGCCGACTCCACTACCGCCGGGTGCAGCGACAGCACGTTCTCGACCTCGGCGCAGTACACCTTGTAGCCGCCGCGGTTGATCAGGTCCTTCATGCGATCGAGTATGCGTACGTAGCCTTCGGCATCGATCGAGCCGATGTCACCCGATTTCCAGTAGCCGCCGCAAAATTCGCGCCGCGTGGCGGCGCTGTCTTCCCAATAGCCCGGCACCACCATCGGGCCCGCGATCCAGATTTCACCCGTGGCGCCCGGTGGAACCTCGCGTTCGGCGTCGTCCATCACGCGCAGTTCGCCGCAGGGCACGACTGCGCCGACGCTGTCGAGGTGCGCCGCCTGTTGGCCTGGCTGC
>JADGQU010000371.1 GCA_017881545.1 Gemmatimonadaceae bacterium | reverse complement strand
TGCTCGGCAAGGGCGCGATCTTAATGGTGACGTCCTATCCCAATCGGACTGCTCCAGTCCTGCGCGGCTCGTTCATTCTGGAAAACATCGCCGGGACGCCGCCGTCGCCTCCGCCCCCCAATGTAGAGGCGTTCAAGGAAAACAAGGAAGGCGAGAAGGCCAAGAAGGACACCGAGGACCGCATCAAGAGCATCTACGGCGACGAAGTGAACGTCGAGCAGCATAAGTTCATCGACGGCGGGCACTACATGACCGTGCTGGGCGACAGCGCCAGGGCCGGGAAGGCGCTCGTGTTCGAAACCGATGGCAAGGTCGTGACGATGTTCCGCGGCGGGCGCCTCCCCGAGGTAAAGTGGGTAGAAGGCTGTAGCTAGAACTGCGGGTTCTGGTCGTTGCGCCGATGCCGTAGCGGTTCAACTAAACTCATTCCCACTACCGCCATGACGACTACCGTCCCGGAAACCGACCTTCGCTATCCGGTCGGGAAGTTCAACTTCGAATCACCGATCAGCGATGCCGATTTGCCCATGCTCATCGCCGCGATTGCCGAGGCTCCAGGTGCGCTACGAGCAGCGGTGGCGGGACTAACGCGCGACCAGCTCGCGACGCCGTACCGCCCGGGCGGCTGGACCGTGAAGCAGGTGGTTCACCACGTCCCGGACAGCCACTTGAATGCCTACACACGCTTCAAGCTTGCGCTCACCGAAGACGAGCCGACGATAAAGACGTATGACGAAGCCGCGTGGGCCGAGCTCGAAGACTCGCGAAAAGTGCCGATCGAGGTCTCGCTCGATCTGCTCGACGCGCTGCACGTGCGCTGGGTGGCTCTTCTCCGGTCCATGGCTTCCGCTGACTTCAACCGCACTATCCTGCATCCAGAACACGGCCGTGTACTTACACTAAAGCAGCTGCTTGGCTTATACGCGTGGCACGGGCGGCATCACGTCGCCCACATTACTTCATTGAGAAAGCGCGAGGACTGGTGACAGAGCTGGCAACTTTTGGAGCTCGAGGACGGCGGACGTGAGGCGTAAGAGCAACTCGCGGCGGACGACCTGGCTCCTGGTCGGAGCCGGGGCCGCGATGGTGGCGGGGAGGCTTATGGAGCGAGGACTGGATAGCGGGTGGCGCGCCTGGAAGGACGAGGAGCCTCCCCGTTTCAACAAGGGCGACAGCTGGTCACAGGCGCTGGCGTGGGCCGCGCTGTCCGCGGCAGCCGTGGCGGGCGCGGAGCTCGTCGCGCGGCGGAGTGCCCACCTGGGGCTCAGGCAGCTGAGCGGCAAGCAAGCTCCCCGGGGCCTGTGAAGCATTCACCCGAATTCCTCAAACTCGTCGAAGGCGTGATGCCGCGCGTCCGGGAGATCGACGTGGACGAAGTCCGCCGCAAGCTCGAGGGCGGGAAGGCTAAGCTGATCGACGTGCGCGAAGACAGCGAGTGGGCGGCGGGACACGCGCGCGGGGCCGAGCACATGGGAAGGGGTGTGATAGAGCGCGACATCGAGCTGCGCGTTCCCGATAAGACCGCTGAGCTGATTCTCTACTGCGGCGGCGGTTTTCGTTCGGCGCTGGCGACGGACAACCTGCAGAAAATGGGATACACCAACGTCCTGTCGATGGCGGGCGGGTGGCGTGCGTGGCAGGCGGCAAACGGGCCGACAGAGAAATGATGACCCGGACGCAGAGTGCCCCGAGCCCAGCAGTACAAAGTACTTGACACGGCAAAGTAGAAGGCTATCTTGAAGCCGCTACCCTCACCGAGAACTGGAGAACGCTGATGTTGAGACTGCTGGTAATGCTCGCGTCGATCGCAAACTGCGCCGGTGGGCTCGTCCTGATCGGTACCTGGGCAGCGATGTGGCAGCGAGTTCCGATCATCGTGCTTTTCATCGGAGCCTCGCTGCTCATTCAGGGCGCGTACACGATTCTGTACCTGCGCGGCGACCTCGATGCCTGGGGAGACGTAGCGACGGGCGCGCTGTTCGCCGGCGAAGGGCTGTCCGCGTGCATCGGCGCTGGTGGGCTGGTTCAGGGCATCATCCACAACATCAACAACGCCGACATGGAGATGGCGCCGGTGCTCGCCGGACTGTTGATGCTCGTTCAGGCGTTACTGGCGCTTCTCTATCTCTTGGTCAGCGGCCGTCTCGATCCAGCGGTGCACGGGCGATCTTCTGCCGGGCGTTGACCGGAAACCCACCGTCCTGAACATGGACAGAACCGAAATCGGCTAGTCGGCGTGTGTTGACGGATCATATTCGCCTATACAGATTATACTTGTGTTGGCGAATATGATACCGAAGAACGACTGACGCCATGACTACGGAACTCATCGCTCCGACGGTCGACGACCTCGACGCGGTCTTCAAGGGTTTTGCCGATCCGACGCGCATTCGCATCCTCAGCGTCCTCGCAGCGGGAGAGCTCTGCGTCTGCGACATCGTCGACATTCTCCGCCTGCCACAGCCTGCAGTGTCGCGTCATCTCGCCTACCTGCGTCGGATGGGACTCGTCGAAGCGACGCGCGAATGGAAACTTGCCCACTATCGCCTCGCGAAGCCGGAGCACGCCGTTCACCGGAACCTCCTCAAATGCGTGCGCACTTGCTTTCGCGGCATCGAGTCGCTGGATCGGGAGCGCGTCGAGGCTGAGGCGCGCGCGAAAGCCCGGGCATCCGATGCCAGTGCTTGACCTCACTCTTCTATCCGCGTTCTGAATGACGACCGCTTCGCAGCCCGCGCCTTTTTCGCTGCCCGATGCCGACGCGCCCATCCTCAAGCGCCTTTCGACGCTCGATCGTTTTCTGCCGCTCTGGATCGTCGCGGCGATGGCAATCGGCATTCTCCTCGGCAAGGTGTACCCGGATCTCGGCGCGGTGCTCGACCGTGTTCAGATGGCCGGCGTGTCCGTTCCGATTGCCGTCGGACTGCTGTGGATGATGTATCCCGTGCTCGCCAAGGTTCGTTATGAGTCGATCGGGGCGCACGTCCGGGATACGAAACTCCTGGGTACATCGCTTTTCCTGAACTGGATTCTCGGCCCACTCGTCATGCTCGGCCTCGCCTGGCTTTTCCTGCCCGACATGCCGGAGTACCGGAATGGACTCGTGTTGATCGGTCTCGCCCGGTGCATTGCGATGGTCCTGATCTGGAACTCCCTCGCCCGCGGATCAGGGGAGCTGGCGGCAGTGCTCGTCGCGCTCAACTCCGTTTTTCAGATCCTGACCTACTCC
>JADGQU010000370.1 GCA_017881545.1 Gemmatimonadaceae bacterium | reverse complement strand
GATGCCGACGAGGAAACGCGTCTCGCCATCAAGGGTTACGCGGACGCGATGACGTATGTTCTGCAGCTTCACAAGGAGCCGAACTTCCACTTTGGCGAGGCCAGCTGCCAGATGAGTCTTGCGAAATCCTTCCGGTACTTTTCGTAGCCGGCGCGGCCGCGCTCCGTCGCGAAATAGTATTGATACCACCACTGGAGCTCGGCGTTCGGGGGGAGCGGAGTCCTGCCGGCTTCCTGGCTGCCGATCAGATAACCGCTGACCGATACGAGCGCCTTACATCGCTCCGGCCAGAGCGCGGCGACGATGTCTGCTGACCGCGCGCCCCAATCGAAGCCGGCGAGAATCGCCTTGTCGATGTGCAGAGCATCCATCAGAGCGATCACATCGGCGGCCACCGCAGACGGTTGCCCGTTCCGGACGGTGTCGCTGGAAAGAAAGCGGGTCGTGCCGAAGCCGCGCACATACGGCACGATGACCCTGTAACCGTTTGACGCGAGCCTGGGTGCCACGTCGACGAAGCTATGGATGTCGTAGGGCCATCCGTGCAGAAGAATCGCAGGGGTTCCCGCACCGGGGCCGAGCTCCGCGTAGCCGACGTTCAACACACCGGCGTCCACCTGCTTCAGGTTCTCAAATGTGTTGTCTGGCATCGTGGTCGCTGCTTTCAGGAAGCGTCCAAAGAATTGCGTTCCCGCCAACGTGATCGCTGTAGTCGTCAGAAATCGGCGTCGATTCATTTGCCGTCCCTCGCTCAACCGAACGTGAAGCAATAGACGGTCATCGCAGCGACCTGAAACTCTCGCGAAGGTCAGCGGTGAGGAGCGCCGGCTGTTCCCACGCAGCGAAGTGAGTGCCCTTGTCATGCCGCTTGTAGTAGAGGAGATTTGCATACGCGCGTTTTGCCCAGGTCTCTGGCGCGGCGTAGATCTCGTGTGGGAAGACTGTGACGGAGACCGGGATCTTGACACCTCGCGCGTCGAAGAATCCGCCTGTCGCAGGCTTTTGCACTGCCTCCCAATACAGACGCGCGGAGGAGACGGCCGTGTTCGTCAGCCAGTAGAACGTGATGTTGTCGAGGATGTCGTCGCGCGTCAGTCCTTCCGGGACTCCGTCGAAGACGCGCACGATCAGATCGTAGCTTTGCGCGTCGTGGTCAAGGATCCACGCTGCGAGGCCGACCGGCGAATCGGCAAGCGCGTACAGACTCTGCGGCCGGAGCGCCATCTCGTTTGCGTATCCCAGTCCTTTCTTGTAGAAGAAGTCGAGCTGCTTCCACGCGTACAACTCGTCGGGCGTGAGGTTCGCGGGGGGCGGAGCACCGGCAGCCATCGCTTTGGCGATCTCCGGCGGAACCGTTGCCGCCATATTCGTCGAAATGCCGACGAGCTCCGGAGGCGCGTTGAGGCCCATCACCTCCGACACCGCGTTGCCCCAATCGCCGCCTTGAGCGACGAATCTGGTATAGCCGAGGCGCTTCATCAGCGTGACCCAGGCGTTAGCGATCGCGGGAACATCCCAGCCGGGCGCAGTGGTCTTCGCTGAGAAACCGTAGCCGGGCAGTGACGGGATCACGACATCAAACGCATCAGCGGCGGTGCCGCCGTGCGCAGTCGGATTCGTCAGTGGATCGATGATCTTCAGCTGCTCGATGATCGAGCCCGGCCAGCCGTGCGTGACGATGATCGGCAGAGCCTTCGGATGCTTCGACTTCACGTGAATGAAGTGAATGTCGAGACCGTCGATGTTGGTGACGAAGTGCGGAAGGACTTTCAGTTTCGCCTCGCACTTGCTCCAGTCGTAGTCCGTCCCCCAGTAATTCGCGAGCTTTCGCATGGTGTTGAATTGCACACCTTGCGATGCGTCGTTGACGGTCTCGCGCTCGGGCCATCTTGTGGCCTGCACGCGCCTGCGCAAATCGGCGACGTCCGCGGCCGAGAAATTCACGTGAAAGGGACGAAGGATCTGATCACTGCCCGTCTGCTTTGCAGTTAGCATTTCCGTCATGGCGTTGAGCCTCCTTGAACTCGTGGCAAGCGTTGCGGCGGCAAGACCGAGAAATCGGCGGCGATTGAATCCGGGCTTTTCTGACATAGAAGCCTCTTCGGTTAGCGGATCGATCGAAAGGCGGCGCGGAGCTCTTAGGAAAACAGCTGCGGCCGTTCCCACGCTTGAAGCGTCCGCCCCTGTCGACTCGTTGCAGTAAACCCGTTTGGGATGGGCGCACCGGCCCATGACTCTGGCGGCCGTTAGATATCCTGCAGCGGGTGAGATTATCGCGGTCCCCGCAGGATGGCAAGCGACTCAGCCGCCGTCTTCAGACGGTGCAAAGGCATTCAGCAACGAGCGTACGGACGACGCGCTGCCCTCCGCGAGCACATCGGCCGGAAGGCGTCGCTTTGTCCCTTGGCTCTGTAGTGGATGTCCCGGGAAGGTGCGGTCAGAGCGATCACGCTCCTGGGCGGCGCGAATGAGCTTGGAGATTGCCCAGTCGGTACATCCGAGCCATTCGGAGATCGGTGCGTGGGAAGACCACAATTTGACGTTAGGTTGGGTTTCCAGACCTGGCCCCAGCTTAGTTGCATTGAAAGAGGAGACATCGATGCGAACCTGGTCAATCGGATTGCTATTCTTGATTTTCACTAGCTGTACGACTGCACTAATTCCGGGTACCGACAAGGTCAAGGTCACTCGCGAGCAAGCACTCGTCACGGGTTGTAAGAGTCTTGGCTTCGTAGATGCCGAGCCGCGTTTTTCAACGCCAAACGACGCGCGAAACGAGATGAAGAACAAGACTGCTATCCTTGGCGGAAACGTACTTTTTGTGACGAACTCCAGCATGAAAGCGACGGGTGTTGTGTATTCTTGCGACTCCAGCGTAGCCGCCAAGATTCCCTGAGCTGTCACCCCACCGCCTAAACCCCCGACAGCAGCTCCGCCTGTTCCAGCACCGTCTGAGTGGCCTTCTCTTGCTTGTCGATCAACCTTCCCTGTCGGTAAGTTGGGGCCAAGCCTGGAAACACAAGTTAACGTCCGTCGATCTTCTATGGTGGCCTGATGCTCCTACACGGGCCTCGTTCCCGCTCGCTTGAGCCCTCCTCGGCGCGCCCGCGATGTCCCGTCCTCTCCGTCTCGAATTTCCGAGTGCGATCTGGCATGTCACGAGTCGTGGCAATGAGCGTCGCGACATCTACCGCGATGACCGGGATCGAGGCAACTTTGTCGACCTGCTCG
>JADGQU010000090.1 GCA_017881545.1 Gemmatimonadaceae bacterium | reverse complement strand
CCTTCCTGTTTCACCTGCCCGCCAAGCAGCGGGCGCTCGGACAGCAAGCGCGCGGTAAAGCGCTGGCCCTCAGATAACCGCTCAACCTCGAGCGCGATCGCGTCCACCGCCTGAGTCAGCGCGGTGAAGTTGCGGTCGATGCTCAGTCCACCATGGGACAACGCTTGTTCCGCGGCCAGGCGCGCCGCCCGCTTGGCGCCGAATTGAGCCCCGATCCACGCGGCGACAAATCCGACGACCGCGGAAATGCCTGCCGCCATTCCAAAGAGAAGGAGATAGTGCTCGCGCAACGTTCCGTTAAAGACCTGTGGAAGCATCGACATCACCGCCGTGTTAGTGGATTCCTGATACTCAACCTACGTACGCGACAAGATACCAAGGGTTTCGCGGGCCAGTGCGCTTTCTATCCGCGATGCAGTCACAGACCCTTTTCTCGGCCCCGGGCGTCCGCGAGCTTTCTCGCGATTCCACGATAAAATGCGGCGTCCACGGTCTTGTTCTGCTGTTCCAGCCCGAGCGCGGCAAGCTCGAGCGCGTAGAGGATGTTGCCGAGGTAGAGCTGCGCGATTGCCGCGACAGTCTCGCGATCGTCACCCATGGGCTGGAGCGGGGGGAATCGGGGTGACCTCGTGGTCGGTGCCCGTCGATTCCGCGGCAAGAACGCGAACCACCACCGCGGTGATGTTGTCGTTGCCCCCATTGACGTTTGCTTCCTGGATCAGCGCGTCGACGATCCGCTCCGGTTTCGCGCGGGACACCAACAGCTGCTGAATCCTGCGATCGTCGACCATTCCGGTGAGCCCGTCGCTCGCGAGAAGAAATGCATCGCCGACTCGAACGTCGCCATCGAATACATCCGGCTCGATCTCGTCGGCCATGCCGATGCAGCGGGTGATGACGTTGCTCTGTGGGTGGCGTCTCGCCTGCTCCGGCGTGAGGAGACCGGCATCGACCTGTTCCTGCACCAGCGAATGGTCCTTGGTGAGCTGGCTCATCCGGCCGTCGCGCACGAGGTAGATGCGGGAGTCGCCAACGTGTCCGACGATGAATCTCGTCTCGGAGAGAAGGATTGCCGACACCGTGCTGCCCATGCCCAGCTTGTCGCGCTCGATCCTGGTGCGCTCGAATACCGCGCGATTGGCGTCGCGCAGGGCGTTGGCGACCCTCTCGTGAGAGTCAGCCGCCTCCAGATCGTTCAGGTCCGAGAGGTCGTGGCTCACCATCTCCACCGCCATCTCGCTCGCGACTTCGCCGGCCGCGTGCCCACCCATCCCGTCCGCGACTATGAACAGTCCGCGGTGAGCGTTGGCCGAAGCGTGAAGCGAGTCTTCATTACCCTTTCGAACCCGGCCGACATCAGTGCGAGCCGCAACAGCAAGGTGCACTAGCGGAAGCTCATTGGAATGGAGAACCTGAGGGGTGGTTCGGTTGATGGAGGGAACCCTCCTGGCCACAAACTACGGAGCAGTGAAAAGAGCGGCAAGCATCACCCCGCGCGCTTGAGGAGCGGCTCTGAGTCCCCCGCCTGCAGTCTCCAGAGCGTGTTGTAGAGGCCGCCCCGCTCCACCAGCTGGGCGTGCGTCCCGCGCTCGGCGACTTCGCCATGGTGGAGGACCAGGATCATGTCCGCATTTGCGATCGTGCTGAGGCGGTGCGCGACCGCAATCGTCGTTCTCCCCAATACGAGCACACTGAGCGCCGCGTGAATCTCGGCTTCGATCTCGCTGTCGACCGCGCTCGTCGCTTCGTCCAGCAGAAGGAGCGGCGCGTTGGCGGCGATCGCGCGCGCAAAGGAGAGAAGCTGCCGCTCTCCGACGCTGATCGATGCTCCCCGCTCCCCCAGAATCTGCCCGTAACCCAGCGGAAATCCGCGGATAATCCGGTCCGCGCCGACCCTCGCGGCCGCCTTCACCACTTCCTCATCGCTGAGCGGATTCGAGAGCCGGATGTTGGTCGCAATGTCCCCGGCGAAAAGGAAGATATCCTGCTGGACGTAGCCGATCAGCGAGCGCAGCTCGTCCAGAGGCATCGCCCGGATGTCGACGCCGTTGATGGTGATCCGCCCACGCTGAGGGTCGTAGAAGCGCATCAGCAGATTGACGATCGTCGTCTTCCCCGCGCCGGTGTGCCCGACCAGGGCGAGAGTCTCGCCTGCCCGCGCGGTGAAGCTCACTCCCTTGAGCACCCACTCGACGGGGGTGATTTCCTCCGGTCCTCCGGTTTTCTGCTTTGCCAGATGCGCGATGTCGTAGGCGAACCACACGTCCTCGAACGCCACCTCGACTGCCTTGTTCCTCTTCGTAATGTCGGTCGGCTCGGCCTTGTCCGGAACGCTCGGCACCGTGTCGAGAAGCGTGAAGATCCGCTCCGAGCTCGCCATGGCTGTCTGCAGAATGTTGTACTTCTCAGACAAATCCTGGAGCGGCTGGAAGAACCTTCGCACGAGCTGCAAAAACGCGGCGACCGTTCCGACGGTCAGAAGATTCGCGTGGACGCGCGACGCTCCCGCCACGATGAGGATCGCGAGCGCGATCGACGTCAGCAGCTCGATCGCCGGGAAATAGAGCGCGTAGATCGTGATCGATTTGAGGTTTGCGTCCAGGTGCGATCGATTCAGCTCGTCGAAACGCCGCGCTTCGCGCTTCTCCTGCCCGAATAGCTGAACGATCCGCATTCCCGTCAGCCTCTCCTGGAGAAACGAGTTGATGCGCGCCAAACGTACTCGGATGTCGCGATAGGTATCGCGCACGCCCTTTCGGAACAGGCCCGATACCATCACGACGAATGGGATGACGGCAAACGAAGCCAGCGCCAGACGCCAGTCCATGATCAGCATGGCAACGCTGATCGCGACCAGCGTGAAGAGATCTCCCAGACCCGAGACCACGCCGGAGGTGAAGAGCTCGTTCATCGTCTCGACATCCGAGGTCACACGCGTGATCAACCTGCCCGCCGGGTTCCGGTCGAAGAACGACACCGAGAGCCGCTGAAGGTGCTCGAAGATCTCCATCCTCAGGTCACGCATGACTCGCTGGCCGAGGAGGCTGGTGAGCCAGGTCTGGCCGTAGGATGTGACGAACTCGACCACCAGCGCGAGGAACAGGAATGCCGTGCAGTCGATGATCACCTGCATGTTGCGGGCGGGAATGGCAACGTCGATTACCCGCCGGGTCAGTAGCGGTCCGACGACCTGGACCCCTCCTTCCACGCAAAGAAGCGCAAATGCGCCGTACATTAGAGCGCGGTACGGGCGCGTGTAAATCAGCAGACGGCGCATCAGCCGGCGGTCGTATGCCTTGCCGAGTATGTCGTCTTCGTGCGTCTGAGTTGCGGGAGCAGTCATTCAGCCGTATCCTAGCCATGTTGCCGGTGCGACGCCACGGCAGAACCGGTCCGGCTGTGGGGCACGGGTACGCAGGTTGCACTTTTGCGGGCGCAGACGTTCCATCCTGTCGGCTGACGTTAAACCTACATTGGAGGGAAGATGGGAATTCTCGCATGGATCGTTCTTGGTCTGATCGCAGGAGCGATCGCCAAGGCCATCATGCCGGGGAATGACCCCGGCGGAATCATCGTTACCATGATCATCGGCATCGTGGGTGCGTTCATTGGTGGCTTCCTCGGAAACATGCTCACAGGCGTGGGACTGAATGGATTCTCATTGCAGAGCATTGTTCTCGCTATCATTGGCGCGCTCATCCTCTTGTGGATCTATCGCATGGCGACGAGAGGTCGCGGCGCACCGCGCGTTCCGTAACGCGCCACTCGCTTCACGCAGGTAAAGGGTTTGCCGCTCTGGCTCTACTGGATCGTTCTCGGCCTCGTGGCCGGGACCCTGGCCAAGTTTCTGGTCCCAGGGCGGGACCCTTCCGGTTGCATCATCACCATCCTTCTCGGAATCGTCGGCGCCTTCATCGGCGGCTGGCTGGGAACGCGATTCTTTGGGTGGGGGACGGTGATGGCCGGCGAGTTTGACTTCCGCTCGATTGGCATCGCCACAGTCGGCGCCATAGTCCTTCTCCTGCTCGGGCGACTCGTCAGGCGATTGTAAGCGAGCCACTCTCCGCAGCCTGGCAGTTCGGCGAATCTTCGGTGCCGAGTTTAGATTAGAAGGGTGAAAGAAAGCATCACCATCCGCGGCGCCCGGCAGCACAATCTCAAAGGTTTCGACCTCGAGATTCCAAGGCGAACAGTCACCGTCGTGACTGGCCCGTCGGGGTCGGGAAAGTCCTCGCTCGCGTTCGACACCATCTACGCCGAGGGTCAGCGCCGCTACGTCGAGTCGCTTTCGTCGTACGCGCGGCAATTCCTCGAGCGCATGGAGAAGCCGGACGTCGATTCCATCGAAGGGCTGTCCCCGGCTGTTGCAATCGAGCAGAAGAATCCGACCAAGACATCCCGCTCCACCGTCGGCACCGCGACCGAGATCTACGACTATCTCCGCCTGCTGTGGGCGCGCGTCGGACACACTTTTTGTCCGAATTGCGGGCGGGAGATAAAGCCGGATACTGTGCAATCCGTGACGGACACGGTGCTGGCGCTGCCGGGCGGCGCCCGTTTCTACGTCACTTTTCCGCTGCGGCTTTCGGACAAGGTCACGCACGATGTGGTGATCGAGAATCTGCGTGCGCAGGGATTTCTCCGCGTCGCCATCGACGGCGCGGTGATGCACCTCGACGAGCTTGCCGAATCGAAGCGCGACATCACTCGCGCGAAGGAGCTGCTCGTCGTGGTCGACCGGCTCGCGGTTGCACCCGAGAGCGCCGGCCGCCTGAGCGACGGTGTTGGAACCGCTTTCCGCGAGGGTGAGGGAGACTGCGTGATTCTGTTCACCGATACGATCGTCTCGCCGCTCGACGGATTGACGGCGAACAAGCTCCGCTTTACCGAGCGATTCCAGTGCGCAAACGATGGGACTCTCGCGCCCACGCCGACTCCGCAGCTGTTCTCCTTCAACAATCCGCGCGGCGCGTGCTCGCAGTGCAACGGATTTGGAGCGATTCTCGAGTACGACGAATCGCTGGTCGTTCCCCACCCATCGCGCTCGCTGCGCGATGGCGCGATAGACCCGTGGACCAAGCCGCGGTACGACAACAAGCGACGCGCCCTGGCGGAGTTCGCCAGCCGTGAGCGCATTCCAATGGACAAACCCTGGGATCGCCTCACCGCCGCGCAGCGAGAGCTGCTCCTTCATTCCAAGACGCGAGGCTACAAAGGAATCTTTCCTTTCCTGCGTGATCTCGAGGAGAAGCGATACAAGCAGTACATCCGCGTTTTCCTGCGTCAGTACCAGACGGCGCAGGAATGTCCTCGCTGTCACGGGACGAAGCTCCAGCCCGAAGCGCTCAACGTGCGAGTGGGCGGCCTCAACATCGCCCAGGTTGCTGACCTGCCGGTCGATCAGCTCTCGGTCTGGCTCAACGAGCTGAAGCTCTCCGAGTTCGAGCGCAGGATAGCGGAGATGATTCTCAAGGAGGCGCGGGATCGCGTCACCTTTCTGAGCGACGTCGGCCTCAGCTATCTCTCGATGAATCGGGCGACGCGCACGCTCTCCGGCGGAGAGGCCCAGCGCATCGGCCTCGCCAATTCCCTCGGCTCACAGCTCGTCGACACGCTCTACGTTCTCGACGAGCCGTCCATCGGCCTGCACGCGCGCGACATGGACAGATTGCTCAAGCTGCTCCAGCGGCTCCGCGATGCGGGCAACAGCGTGCTCGTCGTGGAACACGATTTAGCGGCGATCGAGATGGCCGACTACATGGTGGAGCTCGGGCCCGGCAGCGGTGAGGCGGGAGGACAGATCGTTTTCGCGGGGCCGATGTCGCGCGTCAGCGAAAGCCCATTGACCGGTCAGTACGTGACTGGTGTACGGTCGATTCCTCTGCCCGACGAGCGCCGTCGACTCGGTCCGCGATGGATCACACTCTCCGGAGCGCGCCAGCACAATCTCCAGAACGTCGACATCCGCATTCCGCTCGGCGCGTTGACGGTGGTGACTGGAGTCTCGGGCTCGGGCAAGAGCACTCTCGTGCACGATGTGATGTACCGCGCGCTCGAGACGCATCTGGTGGGCGAGCACTCCGCCAAGCTCCACCTCGGCGAAAAGGTCGGCGAGTACGAGACCATCACGGGATTCGATGCGCTCGAGAACGTCGTGATGATCGACCAGAGCCCGATCGGAAAATCGCCGCGCTCGAACCCAGTCACATACGTGAAGGCGTTCGACGAGATCCGCGGCATCTTCGCCGACACGCCACTGGCCCGGCAGCGCAAGTACACTCCGGGGACGTTCAGCTTCAACGTCGAGGGCGGACGTTGCGAAGCGTGCGAAGGCGCGGGGGCGCTCGAGGTCGAGATGGTTTTCATGGCCGACGTCTACGTGCCCTGCGAGGATTGCGGCGGGAAGCGGTACAAGCCCGAGGTGCTGGATGTCACCGTTCGCGGAAAGAACATCCACGAAGTCCTCGACATGACCGTCGACGCGGCGATCAGGTTCTTCCCGCGCGAGGAAAAGCTCGGCCAGGCTCTCTGGCAGCTGCAACAGGTCGGGCTCGGCTACGTTCGACTTGGGCAGCCGGCAACGACGCTCTCGGGCGGCGAAGCGCAGCGTATCAAGATCGCGCGCGAGCTCGCGCTGGCGGGAAAGAAAGCAGGCAAGAAGATGTACATCATGGACGAGCCGACGACCGGCCTCCACCTCGAGGACATCAGAAAGCTGGCGAAGGTTTTCGACCGACTTATGGAACAGGGACATACGCTCGTGCTCATCGAGCACAACCTCGACGTGATCAAGCTCGCCGACTGGATCATCGATTTGGGCCCGGAAGGCGGCATCGGAGGAGGCAAGGTAGTCGCGATGGGCCGTCCGGAGGATGTGGCGAAGGTCGAGGACTCGCACACCGGACGTTGGCTGGGTCCGCTGTTGAAGCGGCGTCCGCAGCACCGCGATATCTCGCCCCGGATCGACGCCGATCAACCGGATATCGTGTCGATGTCAGCCCAACTCGCGCTCTAGCGGCGCGCGCAGAAATAGAAAGTCCTTCCCCATAGAAGCCGGGAAGAACCCAGCTTGCATTGGGCAGAACCCCGATACGCGCTAGCGGGATTCCTGCGCCATCCGCGACAGCTTGGTCACGATGGCGCGTGGCGCGAATCTGCTTGACTGCGCGACAATTTTGTTCTTGATGCCCGGGATTGCGATGCGTCGTCCGTGCATCATCGCGGCGACTCCGAACTCCGCCACATCGTCCGGTTGCGCGAGTCCGAACGCTGAGAACAGGCGCGAGCTTCCGACTTCAGCCGACGCGGCAAAGTCGGTGGCGGTTGGTCCCGGACAGAGCACCGTCACCGTGACGCCGGTGTCGCGCACCTCCTCGGCGAGCGCCTGGGAGAAGCTGAGAACGTAGGCCTTCGTGGCGTAGTAGACGGCCATCAATGGGCCCGGCTGAAATGCGGCCGTGGACGCAACGTTTAGAACGCGCCCCGATTTTCGTTTGATCATCGCCGGCAGAAACAACTTCGTGAGGTGTGTGAGCGCGGAGATATTGACCTGAATCATCTCCAGCTCCCGCTGGAGCTTCGTGTCCACGAATTCGCCGCCCAGTCCGAAGCCGGCGTTGTTGACCAGCACTTCGATCGGAATGTTTTCGTTGTGCAGAAAATCGTAGATCTCTTGCGGAGCATCGGGGCGCCTAAGGTCGGCGGCGAAGACCTGCACCATGCCGTCGAATTTTCCCTCGAGCTGACCCGCCGCGGCTTCGAGTGTATCGCGCTTCCGTGCGACGAGCACGAGATCGAATCCCGTGCGGGCGAGAACCTTGGCGATCTCGAATCCGATGCCGCCCGAGCCGCCGGTGACGAGCGCGGTCTGGCGTTGTTTACCGTTTTGCCTGGAGCGCATGGATTGAACCTAGCGTGTACTGATTGCGGCAGACTCATCGAGCGATGGCTGGCGCAGAATGACTAAGCAATCACTCGCATAGATCGGTTGATTCGAGGGCTCCGAGTTGCTAATTTTCATAGCTATTCCCGAGTAGCTCAGGTGGTAGAGCAGGTGACTGTTAATCACCGGGTCGGGGGTTCGAGTCCCTCCTCGGGAGCTGTTATAAGACTCGCTGCAGCATCGATTTATAGAAACGGGCATTTCCGAGAGGGAGTGCCCGTTTTGCTTTCTGCTGGACTATCGCTGGACAACCTTCC
>JADGQU010000089.1 GCA_017881545.1 Gemmatimonadaceae bacterium | reverse complement strand
TCCGCAACATCTTCTCGCTGACGAGCATGCTCGAGGATCACGGCATGGTCGTGCGATTCGCCGAAAACGGGAAGCAGGCGATCGATCAGCTGAAGAAGGATGCGAACGTTGACGCGGTGCTGATGGACGTCATGATGCCGGAGATGGATGGATACGAGACGACGAGGGCGATCCGCGCGATGGACCAGTTCAAGTCGCTTCCGATCATCGCATTGACGGCGAAGGCGATGAAGGGTGACCGCGAGAAGTGCATCGCGGCGGGAGCTTCCGACTACATCACCAAGCCCGTCGACACCGATCAGCTGTTGTCACTGCTGCGAGTATGGCTGTACCGATAACCGAGGCCCCCGCGACTGGCGCGGAGCCCGACCCGCTGGCGCTCAAGCCCGATCTGGAAAGAATCGAGATCGAGCTGCTGCTGGAGGGGATCTTCCGCCATTACGGGTTTGATTTTCGGGCTTACGCCTACGCGTCGATTCGCCGCCGGTTGTGGAAGCGCATCGACGAGGAAGGGCTGACGAGCATGAGCGCCCTCCAGCAGCGCGTGCTCCACGAGCCGGCGATGATGGAGAAGCTGCTGCTCGATCTCTCCATCAACGTCACGGCGATGTTCCGGGATCCGAGCTTTTACGTCACGTTCCGCGAGCACGTGGTTCCGTTGCTCCGCACCTATCCCTTCATTCGTATCTGGCACGCCGGCTGCTCGACGGGCGAAGAGGTCTACTCGATGGCGATGCTGCTGCGCGAAGAAGGACTGTACGACCGCTCGCGCATCTACGCCACGGACATCAACGAAGTGGTGCTCCAGAGAGCGAAAGCAGGAATTTTTCCGCTCGACCGGATGCAGGAGTACACCGACAACTACATGCGGGCCGGCGGCAAGAGATCGTTCTCCGAGTACTACACGGCGAAATACGGGGGAGCACTGTTCGATCATTCGCTGACGAAGAACGTGGTGTTCTCGCAGCACAACCTCGTCACGGACCGCTCGTTCAGCGAATTCAACGTCGTTCTCTGTCGCAATGTGCTCATCTACTTCGACAAGACCCTCCAGTCGAAGGTCCACAGCCTGTTCTACGACAGCCTCGCGATGTTCGGAGTGCTGGTGCTGGGCAGCAAGGAGACGCTCCGGTTCATGTCGCACGAGGAGTGCTATCAGCAGATTGCACCCCCGGAAAAAATCTTCCGGAAGGTGAGATAGCGATGCCGTACTCGATCGTCGCAATGGGGACATCGTGGGGAGGGCTGTCCGCGATGATGAAGCTGCTCGGTGGACTTCCGGCGGACTTCCCGATTCCGATCGTGGTGGTGCAGCATCGGAGCAAGGATTCTGACCGGCTGCTGGTGCAGCTGCTACAGGACGCGACGCCTTTGCACGTCTGTGAGGTGGAGGACAAGGACCTGCTGCTCGCGGGATCCGTGCACGTCGCTCCGGCGAATTATCACCTCTTGGTTGAACAAGGATACCTATCGCTCACGACCGAAGAGCCAGTCAGGTACAGCCGGCCGTCTATCGATGTGATGTTCTCGTCGGCCGCCGATACGTATCGGTCGGAGACCATCGGAGTCGTTCTCACCGGCGCGAACGAGGACGGCTCGAGTGGTCTCGCGTACATAGTTAAGCGTGGTGGCCGCGCCCTCATCCAGGACCCGAAAACGGCAGAGATTCCGATCATGCCGGACGCCGCCGTCAAGGCGGTGCCGACGGCGGAGGTGCTTCCGCTCGACCAGCTGGCGCCACGATTGCTCGAGCTCAGTCGTGGAGCAGCGAAAGCAGACCGGAGAACGGCGGTATGACGGACGACCGCGTCACCATCCTCCTCGTCGACGACCGCCCCGAGAATCTTCTCGCTTTGGAGGCGATCCTCGAGCCGCTCGGGCAGATACTGGTTCGCGCCGGCTCCGGGCCCGAGGCGCTGCGACAGGTGCTGGCGCTGGATTTCGCGGTGATGCTTCTCGACGTGCAGATGCCGGGCATGAACGGCTTCGAGGTTGCCGAGATCATCAAGTCGCGCGAGAAATCGCGCACGATCCCGATCATCTTCCTTAGTGCGATCAACAAAGAAGACGCATATGTCTTCAAGGGCTACTCGATGGGGGCCGTCGATTACGTGTTCAAGCCGTTCAACCCCGACGTGCTGAAATCGAAGGTCTCGGTGTTCGTCGATCTCTTCGTCAAGCAGCGGGAGCTGCAGCGCCAGGGCGATCTGCTTCGCGATTCACAAAAGCGCGAGCTGGAGCTGGAGCACCGCACCTCGCTGCTGGAAGCGGAGGCGCGCTCGGCGGCCCAGCTGTCACAGATGAACGACGAGCTGCACCGGCGTCAGGTTGCTCTCGAGCAGGCGATGGGCGCGCGCAACCGGTTCTACGCTTCGATGAGCCACGAGCTGCGGACGCCGATCAATGCCGTGATTGGCTACAGCACCATCATGCTCGACAACATCTATGGCCCGCTCAACGTCAAGCAGAAAGAAGGCCTGCAGCGGACGCTCAAGGCGGCGCGCCATCTTCTTGAGCTGGTTAATGACGTTCTCGATCTCTCCAAGATCGAAGCGGGGAAGATCGAGCTCTCGCTTCAGACGGTGATGTTCCCGGCTCTGATCGAGGACCTGTTCGTCACGGTGAAGCCGCTTGCGGACGAGTATGGGTCGACGCTGAGCCTGGACACCGAGGGAGAGCACTTCAACATCGTGAGCGATCCACGGCGTGTGCGGCAGATCCTGCTCAACCTGCTCTCAAACGCCATCAAGTTCGGTGAGGGAAAGCCCATTCGCGTCCTGTGCAAGCAGTGCGGTGACAAGAGCGCGGAGATAGAGGTGATCGACCAGGGAGTAGGCATCGCCAACGACGACATCGCGCGCATTTTCGAGGAGTTCGTGCAGGTGTCAGAATCGAAGCAGCCGGGGACTGGTTTGGGGCTCCCGATCTCGCGCCGCCTGGCTCAGCTGTTGGACGGGTCTTTGACCGTCCATTCGGTGCCCAGAGAGGGGAGCTCTTTCCGTCTCACCCTGCCGGCCTCCATGGAGGACGACTTGGCGCACAGAGCTGTGTTATCCGCCGCTACAGCGGGTTAAACAAACCTTTGAATTGGCACGCTCCCTGCCCCTCTAGGGAGTACCGTCGCGTTGAGCGGGGGACCTTACTGGAGGCTTCAAAATGTTCAAAAAGATACTAATTCTACCGGCCGCGCTCTTCGCTTTCGCATGCGGGGGTGACAAGAAGGTCGATGATGCTTTGAATTCCGATCTGTCGACGGCCGCACAGGCGACGCCGTACACGCCGCTGGACAGCATTACGGCGGCCGAACGTGCCCGCGCTGGAACACCGGCTGGAGCGACGGCGCTCAGAAGCACGTCCTCCGCTCCGCGGACGACGACTGTTCGTCGCACGACGACGCGCAGCAGCAGCTCGAGTGGTTCGGCGCCGGTTTACACGGCCCCGGCCCCGGCTCCCGTGGTCGTGAAGCACACCACGCGTGACGCCGCGATCGGCGCGGGCGCTGGCGCAGTGATTGGCGCGGTCACCAGCAGGAACAAGGTGAAGGGCGCGATCATCGGCGGCGCAGCCGGAGCGATACTCGGCGGCGTGATCGGAAATAACGTCGACAAGACGAAGAAGTAAAACTGTAGGCCTAAAGCCTCGGCGCCCCGCACTGAAATCGTGCGGGGGCGCTTTTTTTTGTACTGACAACTGAGAACTCAACGGGATCCGAGATCTAGCAACTGAGAAGAACGGGATCCGGGATCTGACAACTGCAACTGAAAACTGAACGGGATCCGAGATTTCAGAGGCATAGATCGTTCAGTTTGCAGTTGTTCTGTTCCAGTTCAGATATCGGATCCCGTTCAGTTTTCAGTTGTGCTTGCTTGCGGTTGAGTTGCCGTTAGTTGATTCGGGCGTCCAGCTTGTGCTCCGTTGTTGGTCCCCTTACCATGAACGAGCATGGCTTTAGAGATGAGTCCGACGGCGTCGAAGGAATCGGTGGGTCCGCTGCGCGCGCTTTGCGTTGCGCGGCATTCCTTTTTGAGCGAGCACCTCGCGCGCTACTTCGCACAGATGGGCATCGCGACGACCAACGCCGTCGGACTCGATTCAGCGGCGAAAGCGGCCGCTGACGCATCCCCGGACGTCGTCATCTGCGACTTCGATGTCCTGGCGTCGATTCCTCTCCATGCATGGGAGCACGACGTGCTCCTCTCGAGTACGCCGGTCATCGCGGTCAGCCTCACCCGACACGCGGAGGAGCTGCAGCTGCTCGACGTCAACGGTATCGCCGGCTTCCTCTATCTGCCCACCCTCGAGAAGGCGCCGGCGCTCAGGATCCTGCGCGCCGCCGCCGCGCGGCCCAGGTACAGCTACCGCTCCGGCGCCAGAGCGCCAAGGACTGTAGACCGCAGTTAAATTTAGAAGCATGAGTTCCGACCCGATCACGGGCGTCTTCAATGACGGATACATAAGCGAGGCGTACGAAGCCTACCGGCGCGATCCGGCGTCGGTCGACGAGTCGTGGCGCCAGTTCTTCCGATTTGCCGAGAGCCTTGCCGGTACGACGCCACCGGCTGTGGGACAGCCACCTTCAGCGGGACAACTCGATCCCGCTTTTCTTCGCGATGTCGCCGCGGCGGGTGAGCTTGTAGACGCAATTCGCCACTACGGCCATATGGCCGTACCGCTCGACCCGCTGGGCACTCTGCCCGGAGGAACGCCGGAGCTGACCCCGGAATTTCACGGGCTGAGCGAAGAGCAGCTCGCGAGCATTCCCGGCATCGCACTCGGCGCTTCGGGTGGCAGCGCCGCCGACGTGATCGCGCGCCTACGCGATCTCTATTCGTCGAGGATCGGATTCGAGATCCTGCACCTCGGCAGAGTCGAGGAGCGCGAGTGGCTGCGCAGGGAGATCGAGAGCGGACGGCTGAACAAGCCGCTCAGCGATGATGAGAAAAAGTCGATTCTCCGGCGCCTGACGGAGGTGGACGGGCTGGAGCGGTTCCTCGGTCGCGCGTATCAGGGCTACAAGCGATTCTCGATCGAGGGCGGCGACATCCTGGTCCCGATGCTGGATGTCGTGATCGAAGAGGCCGCGAATCACGGTGGGCAAGAGGTGGATCTCGCGATGGCGCATCGCGGGCGAATCAACGTCCTGGCTCACACGCTGTCGAAGCCGTACGCGTCGATCTTCGAGGAATTCGAGGGGAAGCACGCCAGCGCCAATGCCATCAGCGAAACCGGCGACGTGAAGTACCACCTCGGCGCGACCGGCAGGACGAAGGTCTCAAATGGCAGCGAGGTTGAAGTCGTGCTGATTCCAAACCCGAGCCACCTCGAAGTGGTGAACCCGGTGCTCCAGGGAGTTGCAAGAGCGCGTCAGGTGCTCGCCGGGAATGGAGAGCGCGACGAGGCGGCGGTTCTCCCGATCTGTGTACACGGTGATGCCGCGTTTCCCGGCGAAGGAGTCGTCGCGGAGACGTTCAATCTCTCCGGGCTCAAGGCTTTCCGGACGGGCGGCACGCTTCACATCATCGTCAACAACCAGGTCGGATTCACGACTGATCCCATTGACGCGAGATCGACGCGCTACGCCAGCGATCTAGCCAAGGGCTTCGAGGTCCCGATCGTCCACGTGAACGCCGACGATGCCGAGTCGTGTGTGCACGTCGTGCGGCTCGCGATCGAGTACCGCGCGATATTCGGCAAGGACTTCCTGATCGATCTGGTTGGCTACCGGCGTCACGGACACAACGAAACGGACGAGCCCGCGTTCACGCAGCCAATCCTGTACAAGAGAATCAGGTCGCATCCCTCTCCGCGGGAAGTCTGGGGAAACCGGCTCGTCTCGGAAGGAATCGTCACGGCGGAGCAGGTGAAGCAGATCGACGCCGAGATCGCCGCGAACTTCGATCAGATTCTGACGGCGATGAGGGCCGGCGAGATTCATTTGCCCGAGTACAATCCCGCCAAGGGAGCGGAGGCGGACCAGTCGGGCGCTTGTACCGGCGACACGGCTGTCGACGCGGATCGCCTGCGGACGCTGAACGACCGGCTCCTCAAGTGGCCATCGACCCTCAACGTGAATCCGAGGCTCGCCAAGAACCTGGCTCGCCGCGGCGAGGCGATGGGGGATGCTGGTGGGATCGACTGGGGTCACGCCGAGACGCTGGCATTTGCGTCGCTGCTCACCGAAGGCAAATCGGTGCGGCTCACGGGGCAGGATTCGGAGCGGGCGACGTTTTCGCACAGGCAAGCGGTGCTTCACGACACGGAATCGGGAGAGATCTACGTTCCGCTCGAGCACATCGGCGACGGCGAGACCCATGGCCGGATGGAGGTCTACAACAGCCCGCTCTCGGAGATGGCGGTACTCGGCTTCGAGTACGGCTACAGCACGGCCTCCGAGGATACTCTGGTGCTGTGGGAAGCGCAGTACGGCGATTTCGTGAATGTTGCACAGCCGATCATCGATCAGTTCATCGCAGCCGATCGCGCGAAGTGGGGACAGGACTCCGGGATCGTGCTGCTCCTTCCTCACGGTTACGAGGGACAGGGTCCGGAGCATTCGAGCGCGCGTCTCGAGAGATTCCTGCAGCTATGCGCTGAGGGCAACCTGCGTGTCGCATATCCGTCGACGCCGGCGCAGTACTTCCACGTTCTGCGCCGACAGGCGCAGCTGTTGGAGCGCCGTCCGTTGATCCTGATGCAGCCGAAGAGCCTGCTGCGTCTGCCCGAAGCCGCATCGCACCTGACCGATCTCACGAGCGGAAGCTTCCGGCCGGTGATTGACGATCCGGTCGCATCGCAAGCGCGCCCGGCAATCACGCGACTGGTCTTCTGCACGGGCAAGATATACTACGATCTCGCGCCGAGACGCTCGCCGCACGTGGCGCTCGTCAGGGTCGAGGAGCTTTATCCGTGGCCCGGCAGCCAGATCGCGGAGATCGTGGATCTCTATCCCGAGATCGAGGAAGTCGTGTGGGCGCAGGAAGAGCCGAAGAACCAGGGCGCGTGGTCGTACGTGGCGCCGCGCCTTCGGATGTCGACCGGCAACGCGCTGTTGACGCGCTATATCGGTCGTCCCGACCGCTCGAGCCCGGCGGAGGGTTACGCCGAGGTGCACAAGACGGAGCAGGAGCGCATCATCGCCGAGGTGAGCGCGCCGATGCAGCAGCCGGCGGGAGCGAAGCGCCGCGGCATGGCGCTCAAAACCTGAGCATCGATCTCCCGGTAACAATGAAGAAAGCGCGGCCTCAGAGTTCCGCGGCGCGCGCCCGTATCGCCGTCATAACACTTGCTGCGCTCTGTGCGGCGGTGGTGATGCCGCATCGCGGCGTTGCTCAGGGAATACTTCTTTCTCCGGCCAGCATTCGGGTGCAGAATGCGCCGGAGCGTATGCGGGTGCTCTGGATTGCGGCGCATCCTGATGACGAAGACACCCAGCTGATCGCGTGGCTTGCTCGAGGGCGTCGTGTAGAGACGGCGTATATGTCGTTGACGCGTGGCGACGGTGGCCAGAATCTGATCGGCAACGAGCTCGGGGAAGCGCTCGGCGTCATCCGCACGGAGGAGTTGTTAGCCGCGAGACGAATCGATGGCGCGCACCAGTACTTCGCACGCGGATACGATTTCGGTTTTTCAAAGACGGCTGACGAGACGCGGAAGCACTGGCCGCAGGATTCGCTGCTGAACGATGTGGTGACGGTGATGCGCGCGTTCAAGCCGCACATCGTGATCACGACATTTTCAGGCACTCCGCGCGACGGGCACGGACACCATCAGGTCTCGGCGATCGTGGCCAGGCAGGCGTACGACATGGCAGCAGATACGGTGCGCTTCCCGGTAAAGACTTTCGGCGCGGTGTGGACGCCACTGAAATTCTATCGTCTCGCGCGGTTCTCGCCGCAGGACCGGACGATCGCGATCAATGTCGGCGAGTATGATCCGTATCTCGGATTGTCATATCAGGAGATCGCGGCGGATAGCCGCTCACAGCACAAATCGCAGGGGCAGGGCACGCTTCGGCGAAAGGGCGTTGTCTGGGATTATCTCACGCGCGAGAATTCCCGGGTTCCCGCGCCGCCGGCCAAGGAGGAGAAGTCGATCTTCGCTGGTCTGGATACGACGCGGCTTCTGGTGCAGGACGGTCGCGTGACGCCGCCCGAGCGTCCACCGCCGATCACGCTCGAAGCGGTCGCGGATAGGCAAGCGATCAGACC
>JADGQU010000369.1 GCA_017881545.1 Gemmatimonadaceae bacterium | reverse complement strand
ACCTTTTCCTCGCGCACGTACTTGCGGAGCAGGCGCGCGACGTTCCCATATGCCCGTGGATGCGGATTCGATTTCAGGAAGACGCCTTCGGGCGCCGGCGACTCCGCATCCGAGCCAAATGACACCCACGGTTGTGCGATCCCCTTGCGGATGTTCTCCTCCGACATGAGGAAAAAGATCGCGCCGGTCGCGCCGTCATCTTCGATCACAAGATCGATCGCGGTGTCTTCCGGCGATTTTCCCCGCATCCTCGCCACCTCAGCGAGGGATTTCCCGGTCAGAGGTTTAAGGGCATTGCTTCCGAAGGCTGCGAGAATAATGCGGTCCGGTGAGCCCGCTAACAGTCCGAGGTTTTCCCACGTCTCGGCTGGCGTTCGCATCTCGGCGACGATGCGCTGGCGAAGCGCGGGATCCTGAAGTCGCTCTTTCATCTTCTTCAAGCCGCCTTCGTGGGCCCATGGAGGAATCATCGCGTCGAGGCTGGTCCCGCCGGCAGGATATGTGTACATATTCGCGCTGATGTTCAAGCCGGCCGCGCGCGCGTCGTTCACTTTCTTGATCGCGGCATCCATCTTGGGCCAGTTTGCTTCTCCGGCCGCTTTGAGGTGATAGATCTCGGCCGCGACGCCTGCTTCGCGAGCGATCGAGATCAACTCGTCGATGCCTTCGAGCAGATGGTTGCCTTCGCTGCGCATGTGCGAGATGTACATGCCGCCGGATTCCGCGGCCGCTTTACTCAGCTCGATCAACTCGGGCGTGCCGGCGTATGTGGCCGGGGCGTAAATCAGCGCTGATCCGACGCCGAGGGCGCCCTCGCGCATGGCCTGACGGACGAGGTCCTTCATCCGTTCGAGCTCCGCAGCACTGGGCGCGCGGTTCTCGTAGCCAAGCTCGTGGATGCGAACGGTTGCGGCCCCGACGAAGGACGCGACATTGGGAGAGATGCCGCGGTGAGCGAGATAGTCGAGGTACTCGCCGAGTGTCGTCCATTCGATTTCGTACTTGAGGTCCGTTTGCTGTTCGCGGGCTTCTCGTTTCATCCCGTCGGTGACCGGTCCCATGGACCAGCCTTCGCCGAGCACCTCCAGCGTGACGCCCTGACGAATGTCCGCCTGGGACCGGCCGTCGATGATGAGTGATTCATTCGCCCAGCTCAGCATGTTGATGAAGCCGGGAGCGACCGCGCGTCCATGGGCATCGATCTCGATCGATCCCCGACCGCTTCCGATGTCGCCGACAGCGGCGATCGTGTCGCCATTGATGGCGACGTCGCCGCGTCGCGGCGCAGATCCGCTGCCGTCGTAAATCAATCCGTTGCGGATCACCGCGTCATAACGGGCCGGGACACGAGTCGTCGCGCAGCCCAGCGCCAGACCAACCAGCACGATGAGATGTCCATGCAGTCGTTTCATCGCCGGTGACTCTATCGCGGGCCCGGGCCTTTATGTCAACAAATGTTGTTTTTGTTTGACCTGCTGCAACAAAGGATGTAGATATGAGCGCACAGCAGAACGGAGGCAGCATGCGATTCCCCAAGGCGATCCTGGTGGCGGCGGTGCTTTCCGCGTTGGTGGGCGAACCGGCCCTCTGGGCCCAGGCGAATGCCACCCTCCAGGGCAGAGTCACGGATCCGAGCGGCGGAGCTCTCCCGGGTGCTCTCGTATCGGTCAACGGCGAAAGAGCCTCGAGAACGGCCACCGCCGACAAGACAGGCTTCTTTCAGATTACGGATCTGGCTCCCGGTCATTACCGCCTGACAGCGTCGCTCGACACCTTCGCTCCCGGAGAAGTGAAGGATCTCGAGCTGCATGGCGGCCAGACGCTGACGCAGAACCTCCGGCTGGCTTACCGGCCCTACAGTGAACATGTTGTCGTGACAGCGCAGAAGCGCCCGGAGACTCTGGTAGAGGTTCCCGCTTCGGTCGCGGTTCTCGGCGGCGACACACTGGAAAATCATCGTGTCGAGGACCTGCAGGACCTCGCCCCACTGGTGTCGGGCTTGACCGTGACTGGAGGCGAACCCGGTACGACGCGCCTCACCATGCGCGGTATCAATACCGGTGGTGTTGCGTCCACGGTGGGTGTTTATACCGACGACGTGCCGTTCGGATCGAGCAGCGGCCTGGCCAACGGCGCAGTCCTGGCCGGCAACTTCGACACGTTCGACCTTGCGAGGATTGAGGTGTTGCGCGGCCCGCAAGGCAGCTTGTACGGGGCGAGCTCGGTTGGCGGCGCCCTCAAATATGTGATGAACCAGCCAACGACCGCGGGATTCGAAGCGAGAGTCCTCGAATCGTCGGAGACCACTGAAGGCGGGGGTGCCGGATATTCACTGAAAGGGCTGGTGAACGTTCCGCTTGGCGATCGATTTGCCCTGCGCGCCAGTGGATTCTATCGGTCGGATGACGGCTTCATCGACTCGATCGGTAACAATGCCGTCGCCAGCCTGACGAATCCAGCGATCAACATCATCGACGGCACGCGCGTCGCCAGGAACATCAATACGGTCACCTCCTCTGGAGGGCGTCTCTCCGGCTTGTACGTACCTTCCGAGAAATTTTCGCTTTTCCTTACGGAGCAGATGCAGGATCTCGAGAGCGGTGCGCCCAATGCGGTCGACGCCGACCCCGTGACTCTCAAGCCGCTGGAGAACGGCAAGGTCCAGTCTTCGTACTTTGAGCAAACTGTAAAAACCAAGTATCGGATCTCCAGCGCCACTGCCAATTGGCATCTCGGTGCCGCCAGTCTCGCGTCTGTGACGAGCTACTCCACCTTCGAGCAGGATTTGAACCTCGACGCGACGATCGCAAGTGGCCTGACCGGCGGTCCTCCTTTGGCTTCCCTGGTGACTGCCCTCTTCGGCAATGACGTGACCAGCCCATTGAGTGCCCGTCTGCCCCAGACGACCAGCACCGACAAATTTTCACAGGAGCTGCGTCTGGTCTCGTCCAACAACAAGACCTTCGAATGGTTGGTCGGCGCGTATTACACGAGCGAAAAGTCGAACATCCATCAGGAGATCCACGCCGTTGAAGCAGCGACTGGAGCCATCGCCCAGGGTGTTCCGGACCTGGCGGTGGTTTCGCTGCCGTCTACCTATAAAGAGCTCGCTCTCTTCGGCAACACCACCTGGCACCTGACGCCACAATTCGATCTTTCCCTCGGCGCGCGCCAGAGCAGAAATGACCAGTCCGCATCAGAAGTCAGCGACGGTCCGCTGGCCGGCGGACATGTCGAATTTAACAAT
>JADGQU010000368.1 GCA_017881545.1 Gemmatimonadaceae bacterium | reverse complement strand
GTACCTGTTTCCCGTTTCACCCGCCTGCAGGACGCGCTGGCGGACACCTCGAACGAGTGCGGCGATTTTACACAGAATCGCCGCCAGCCGAAAAATATTCAGCTGCGGAGGTCGCGAGAACATGCGCAAAACGGCCTGATCAGGTGCGATCGGGCGCGCTTTTGGCCGCAGTCCGGCAATGAATCGTCGGCTTCGAAATCCTGCGCTGGTTCAATCAAATAGGGCGGATTATTCATCATGGAAAGAGCATTGAGAGTTGCCTCTTATTGCTTGACTTGTCACGATTTTTGAAACTATAGTGTGCAATGAATGCGGAATTCGACACGCTCGATGGCAAAATCGACCAGTTCCTCCTACTGTGCCAGCGCCTGAAAAGCGAAAACAGGGAACTGAGGCTGCAACTGGTGTCCGCGCAAAACGACGTCAAGCGTCTGGAACACAAGGTCGACGGCGCCAAGACCCGTCTCGAAGCGCTGCTGCGCCAGATTCCAGAATGAGCGAAAAGGCGAAAGCCCTCGATGTCAGCATCATGGGCCGCAATTATCGGGTCACCTGCGCCGATGACGAACGCGAGGCTCTGCTCGCCGCGGTTGCCTATGTCGACAGGAAAATGACTGAAATCAAGGCGGCGAGCAAGATTGCCGGCACCGAGCGCATCGCCGTCATGGCAGCCCTGAATATCGCCAACGAACTGCTCTCGATCAGGATTGGCAGTGGCTTTGACATCGCAGAATTAAAGCGTAGAATGAATTTAGTGCAGTCGAAGCTCGATCAAGCGTTGTCGCAGCAGGACTCCCTGTTCTAGACCAGCGCCCGGGCGGGCCCGACCGCAAAAAGTTTCCCTGCGATGCTCGTTTAGGCCATATATTCCTTGAACCAATATATAGGCTGAGGTTGCGGACCATAGCGCCGCTTTTGTGCGCGTCCCTTCGCCTCGTGCGATTGTGGACGTACCTACGGCGGCCGGAACGCGACCACTCTGGACTGCAGGTTCAGAGGATGCGGGCCTGACGGCATTCGCGGGGAATCAAATACCTCATCAATCGCAGACCCAGTGTCTGCGATTTTTGTTTGTAGAGTACCTTGCAATGCGCTACTGGCTGATGAAATCCGAGCCCGACGAGTTCAGCATCGACGACCTTGCTCGTGCGCCCCGGCACGGTGCCGCGTGGTTCGGCGTGCGCAATTACCAGGCGCGCAATTTCATGCGCGATCAGATGCGAATCGGCGACCCGGTGCTGTTCTATCACTCGAGTTGCGCGCAGCCGGGAATCGCCGGATTGGCGGAAATCTGCGCCGGCGCCTGTCCGGACGAGACCCAGTTCGACCGCAACAGCAAGTATTACGACGCCAAGGCCACGCGCGACAAGCCGCGCTGGGTGAGCGTGCAGGTGAAGTTCGTGAATAAAACCCGGCTCCTCGGCCTGGCCGAACTGCGCGAGCACAAGGCGTTGGCCGGCATGCGTCTGCTGGCGCGCGGCAACCGCTTGTCCATTACTCCGGTCGACCCGGACGAATGGAAGTTCATCACCACCAAATTGCTCAAATGACATGACCAGACTGAGAAACGACACGCTGATACGCGCGCTGTTGCGCCAGCCCACCGAGTACACGCCGGTATGGCTGATGCGCCAGGCGGGCCGCTACCTGCCGGAATACAACCAGACGCGCAGTCGCGCCGGCAGTTTTCTTGCACTGTGCAAGAACCCGGGCTATGCCACCGAGGTCACGCTGCAGCCTCTGGCGCGATTCGAGCTCGACGCCGCCATCCTGTTCTCCGACATCCTGACCATTCCCGACGCCATGGGCCTGGGGCTGTACTTCGCCGAAGGCGAGGGACCCAAGTTCGAACGCCCGTTGCGCGACGAGTGGGAAATTCGCGGCCTGGCCGTGCCCGACCCGGGTGTCGAATTGCGCTATGTGATCGATGCGGTCAGCGAAATCCGGCGCGCGCTCGCCGGCAGCGTGCCGCTGATCGGCTTCGCCGGCAGCCCGTACACACTCGCCTGCTATATGGTCGAGGGCGGCGCAAGCGACGATTTCCGCACCATCAAGACCATGCTCTACGCGCGGCCCGATTTGCTGCACCACATCCTCGAAGTCAACGCACAGGCGGTGACCCATTACCTCAACGCGCAAATCGAAGCCGGTGCGCACGCCGTGATGATCTTCGATACCTGGGGGGGAAGCCTGTCGCATGACGCCTACCGCGAGTTCTCCCTCGCCTATTTGCAGCGCATCATCGCCGGGCTCAAACGCGAGCATGCCGGCGCGCGCGTTCCGGTCATCGTGTTCACCAAGGGCTGCGGCAACTGGCTGGAAGACATCGCGGCCATCGGCTGCGATGGCGTGGGCCTCGATTGGAGCGTGGACATCGGTCAGGCGCGTGCGCGCATCGGCGAGCGTGTCGCGCTGCAGGGCAACCTTGACCCCGCCGTGTTGTTTTCCCCCGCAGAAGTGGTGCAACGCGAAACGGAAAAAATTCTCGCCTCCTTCGGACACGGCAGCGGCCATGTATTCAATCTCGGCCACGGCATTTCCCAATTCACCCCGCCAGAAAACGTCAAAATTCTGGTCGATTGCGTACACCGATTGAGCCCGCGCTATCACGACAACGACGCCGACAACCGCGCCAGCTAAGGATTTCTGCGGGTTCCGCAAACCTTGACTTATGCACAACATCGTGCTCTCACCCGTATTTGCTGGGAAAAGCCATAGGTCCCTTGGTGAGACAACATAACATTATGTTTCTACAAAGATAAACGTCTAGCTGCAATATTGAGCGGTTAGAGAAATTCCTTATGGCAAAGATGGTTACAGCGAATTTGCAGACTTACTCACAAAGTTACCCACAAAAATTGTGCACAACCTTGGTTCTCCTTTTGCAATAGGGCTATGCAGCAGTTTTAAGACAATTCGCTTGAAATTGTTCGCGTAGCTTCCGCAACCGATTTTTTTCTTTGGCGACGAATGAGCATACTCCGCGTCGCACTCGATCTGCCCCTGCCACGGCTGTTCGATTACAGTTGGGCCGAGGCTGGCAATGCGGATATCGGCATGCGCGTGCTGGTGCCCTTCGGCAATAAACAGGCGGTGGGCGTGATCGTCGGTCTCGCCGACACATCCGAAATCAGCCGCGAAAAATTGAAGTCCGCGGTGCGCATCCTGAGTGAAACGCCGGCGCTCGGGCGCGACTGGATGGAACTGGTGCAATTCTGCAGCGACTACTACCACCGGCCGCTGGGCG
>JADGQU010000088.1 GCA_017881545.1 Gemmatimonadaceae bacterium | reverse complement strand
CATCCGCCGCAACCTGCGTGTCGGCGTACTCGGCCAGGCCCCACGCCGCGATTCTCCGCAGGCTCGCGCTCGTATCAGTCGCGAGAATGCGAGCGAGGAGTACCGGACGCTCATCGCTATCCTTCCCCGCTTTCGCGCCATTCTGACCCAGCGCCTGCATCAACGCGCTGGACGTGATCATCGTGGAGCCTTTCTGGACTGCCTGCTCGACGGCGTTCGCGATGGTCTGGTCGACTCGACTAGTTCGCGTGCTCGTAGTCGTCTGCATGCTCTGGTTCATGACCGTCTCGGTCTTCTGATGCATCGCCGAACCCCCGATGATCTCGCGCGAATCGGGATAGCCCTTCGTGTCAGCTTTCCGCGAATTCAGGAGATCGACTCCCTGCGCCGGCGCTCTCTGCGCCCACTCCACCTTGTGCGGCTTCATGACTTCCGCCCGAGGCGAGGGCGCGGCCGCGCCAACTACTATGGAGATGAGCGCCAGCGACCCGATCAGCGCCGCCGACTGCTTGCGGCTCGGGCTCGAGTGGCGAAGCTCTGAGTCGAGGATCGCGAGCATCCGACCCTCGAACTCCTTGCGACGCGCCATCGCGAGCGCAACCGATGGCGTCGAATCGCGCCTCACGCTCGTGACGATGTCCAGCAGATGTTCGGCGTAGTCGGTCGCGCGCGCGCCGCAGGCGAGAGCCAGATCGTCGCACGCACGCTCGCTCTCCGAGCGCAGCTGCTTCGCCGCGGTCCAGACCAGCGGATGGAACCAATAGACAGCGCACGCCAGGCGGCTAAGGGTGTGTCCGACAAGATCGTGACGGCGCACGTGAGCCAGCTCGTGGAGCAGAACCGCGCGCCGGCGGTCGAGCGACCACGAGTCGCATTCCGCGGGAAGAACGATGGTGGCTTTGAAAACCCCGCACGCAAATGGCATCTTCGCGTCTTCGCTGCGAAGGAGCCTCGGCGGCTCGTCGAGCGACAGCCTGTCGGACACTTCGAAGAGCGGTGTGAGCCAATCTTCGCTGTCGAGTGGACGCGAGCGGTTGACGATCCGGTGGACCATCAGCGTCGCATACCCAAGCGATGCCGCGATCGCGAGAAGGACCGCTGCCCAGATGAGGAATACAATAGAAAGTCCGCTCAGCACCGGCGAGCTGGTGATTTCCTCGCGGAGCGATGGCGCGGGCGCGGTTCCGATTCCTTTGCCGACGGAGCCGACGACGATGGGAACCGTCTCGTCGATCCCTCTGCCACGGGACTCTGAGACGGGTGCGGGAAGGAACGACGGCTCGGCGGCCGCGGCCTTGACTGCTGGCAGAACTCTAATCGGGATCGGACCCCACGCGGTTAGCGCGGGCACGAGCAACAGCGCCGCGAGTGTAACCAGCCACACCAAGTGTCGCGCACCAGCGGACGCGCGCTGCATGCCGAGCGTAATTCCGATCGCCACCAGCAGAATGAGCGTCGCCTTGACCAGCAGCATCACCATCGAGACGCTGGAGCCGGTAAGGCCGGCGAATGCCGAGAGGATTGTCGAGATCATTGGCGTTATCTCCCGCTCTGCCGCGCGCGGCGAATGGAGTTGCGGAGCCGCTTGATCTCGGCCTCGCTGAGATCGACGTCCGACATCCGGAGGAGTGCCGTGACAGCCTGTTCCGGCGAGTCGCCGAAGTAGGTGCGGACCACGTGCGCGAGAACATCTTCGCGCGCGTTCTCGGTCGCCTGTGCCGGATAGTATATGTAGCGCGGCCCATCTTCGCGGTGCTTGATCAGCTCTTTCTCGCCGAGTATCCGCAGCACCGAACGCACCGCGGAATACGTCGGTGGATCCGGAAGATCAGCCATGATCTCGGCCACGGTCGCGCCGGTGCGACGGTGGAGAATGTCCATCACCTGACTCTCGCGCCGGGAAAGTCCGGCGGCGGCGGTGGACGAGGAGCTCGAGGTAGCGTCGGATTTGTTGGGCATCAGCGTAGCAGCCATGGGTAGATCACCTGAGGGCCTGACAGCCTGGCCCAGTTGGGTGTGTTGAAAAATCAACCTTGCTGAAAATTCAACACTGGCGGCGATTTGTCAATGGGCGACTTTTTCGAGCCCTGCTTTATTGATTCCGGCCCGGAAACCCGATCAAAATGCGCCGTCTATCCTATCCCCTGGTCGCCCTGGCGGCGCTCGCCTTCGCACCGCAACTCGTTTGTCAGATAGCGGTTAGCGAGCCCGTACGCGGGGCGTCCGACATCGCGCGCTTCGAGGCTGCGGATCGAGCGCACTTCCCCGCAGCGGGAACCATCGTTTTCGCCGGCAGCTCGTCGATCGCCAGGTGGGAAACACTCGACCAGGACTTTGCCGGCATCCCGGTGCTCAATCGCGGGATCGGCGGATACACGCTCCACGAGAACGTGAAGTCGTTCGATCGCATCATCCTGCCCTACAAGCCGCCGCTCATAGTTCTCTACTCCGGAGAAAACGATTTGGCCGAGGGACGAACGCCCGTGCAGGTGTTCGAAGACTTCCAGAATTTTGTCGCTATCGCGCACGCAAAGCTTCCCGCCACGCGAATCGTGTACGTGTCGATCAAACCAAGCATTGACCGATGGAGCATCACCGACAGCATTCGCGTAGCCAATCGGCTGATCCACGATTATGTGGGCAAAGACAAGAGGCTTCAGTACATCGACGTGTTCACGCCGATGCTCGACGCGTCCGGTCAGTTGAGGCGCGAGCTGTACGTCGAGGATGGATTGCACATGAACGCCAGCGGCTACTCCATCTGGCGCAGACTCATCCTGCCGGCACTTCGGTAACGAAGAGAGACGCGCCAGAGCTTTGTCCAGCCAGACCGCTGTAGAGCGCACCGCGCAGGTCGAAGCGAGAAGTGCCGGGCTCCGCAAAGAGCTCGGCCTGGTCGACCTGGTGTTGATGCAGATCCTCTATGTCGTCGGCTCGTCCTGGGTCGGTACTGCCGCCAAGCTCGGGACGTCCCACACCGTTTTCTGGCTGCTCGCGATCGCGTCGTTCTATCTGCCGCAGGCCGCGGTCGTGATTTTCCTGAGCCGCATGATGCCGCTCGAGGGCGGGGTCTATCAGTGGACGACGATTGCGCTCGGAAAATTCGCGGGGTTCATGGTCGCCTGGAATCTCTGGGCATACGCGGTCCTGATCATCGCGACGTTCGGCGTCACGATCGCGACCAACGCGTCCTATCTGCTTACCGGCGGCACGGCATCGCTCTCTCAGGTGTGGTGGTACACACCGATCGTCAGCGTCGCCGCGCTGTTGTTCGTCACGGGCATCTCGGTGCTCGGCCTGCACACAGGGCGATGGGTGCAGGACGTGGGCGGTATCGCCCACGTCCTTACGTTCGCCGCGCTTCTCATCGTTCCCCTGATTGCGTTCAGGCACGGCAAGCCCGTGTCCTACCATCCGCTCGACGTCACGGCGCCCGCGGTCACGCCGTTCAGCCTCAACATCTTCGGCAAGATGGCACTTGGAGCCTTGAGCGGGTTCGAGTACGTGGCAATCATGGCGGGAGAGGCGCGCAGTCCCGAACGCACGATCGGCCGCTCCGTTCGCATCGCGGCGCCCGTGATCGCGCTCATGTTCATACTAGGAACCAACAGCGTGATCGCGCTGGTGCCGTTGGACCGCATCGATCTCGTGAGCCCGATTCCGCAGACGCTGAGCATCGGCTTCGCGGGAATGGGGATCGCGCGGCTCATTGTGCCGGCGCTGATCCTGTTGCTGCTGCTGCGCCAGGTGGGCGTAATGACGATGGTGTTCAACGGGAATACGAGACTTCCACTCGTGGCCGGGTGGGACAATCTGCTGCCGGCGTGGTTCACGCGGCTGCACCCGCGATTCAGAACGCCGGTTAACTCGATTCTGTTCGTGAGCGCAATCACGATCGCGCTGACGCTGGCGGGACAGGCGGGCGTCGGAGTTCAGGAAGCGTTTCAGCTGCTCGAGAACGCGGCCGGGATTTTTTACGCGCTCACTTTCCTCGCGCTGTTCGCGATCCCGATTTTCGGCGCGGCGAATCTGGCGCGACGGCCGTCGCGATTCCTCCGCATTGCTGCGATGTGCGGCTTCGCCGTCACTCTTCTTTACTCGACGCTATCGGTATTTCCGATCATCGACGTCGCAAGCTGGCAAATCTTTGCGGCGAAAATCATCGTCGTCATACTTGGGGCCAACCTTCTCGGCATCGCGATTTACGCGATGCGGCGCCCATCGAGCAAAGTAGCGAATGACTAACCGCAGCCGTTCTGTTCCCTAGGGCGCCCGATTAATAACGATGTTCCCGTTCCCCGGCTACCGCCGGTGACGACCGCCGTCCCAGTCAGATGTAGCGCATCCAAGGCGAAGGATTCGTGGCCTTCCTTCGCGCGTACCACCGGCTCTTTGGGTAAAGCACTGCGATGACGACGACGAACACCGCATAGAGAAGCGAGAGGCTCCAGGTGTAGCCGTCGGGTGGCGGGGGGTTCATCGTCGGATGATTCGCGAACAGCCACGGTTCCACGTGTCCCTCGCGCACGATCGAGACGAGCAGCGCCGCGAGATGAATCGTCGGGATGTGAATCAGATAGTAGAACATCGGGACTCGCCCGAACGTCGCGAAGAATTCGCCGATCCTGCCTCGTGCGTTCTCGACGAATGGCAACAGGAGGATGGTAGGCCCGAGCGTCATCAGCAGAAACTGAAGCGATGCCGGATACTTGTTGGTATTGAGGAAGCGGAGCAGGACGGACATCTCCGTCGGTCCGGTGGCGTGCCAGTGCCGCGGGTCGCCGTACACATCGATCGTTCGAAGCACGAGAAAAAGCGCGATCGCTGACAGACCAAGTACGATGCAAATCCTGTCACGCCGTCTCGGCTCCATGATCATCACCGCGCCGAACGCGTAGCCCGCCGCCATCACTCCAATCCACGGCACGATGGAGTAGAGCACAATGAGCGTCGGCCCGTTTTGGCCGAGGTGTATCGCCCCACCGAAGTAGAGGATCTGCCAGAGCCAGCTGAGCGAGCTCTCCTGTAGCGCAGTGCCGGCGGCGGGCGACAAAAAGTCCATCAGGTTGTGAAGGATGATCATCGCTACGCCAAACGCGCCGATGACCGCTGTCGGCAGCCAGATGAGCGCGGCGAGCAACACCATGCACCAGCCGAGCATCCAGATGACGCCCGCCAGGAGATACTCGCCGAAGTCGAAGTTGAAAGTCCACGCGACGCGAATGAACGTGAGCTCGAGCAGGACCAGGATGAGTCCGCGCGTGACCAGATAGCGTGCGAGTGCGCGCCGATCGCCGAGTTTGCGGCCGAGGAGGTAGGCAGATGTGCCGGCGAAAAAAGCGAACGCGGGGGCAACGAAGTTGGTGATCCAGCGCGTGAAGAAGACGCTGGGAACGGGCCCGCCCGGACGCACGCCGGAGTAGACGCGAACGTGGTCGATCGCCATGAGGACCATCGCGATTCCGCGGGCGACGTCGATCGAGTGGATCCGGCGGCCGGCTTGCATGGCGGATATTATCGATTGCCCCGGCGACGGCAGCAAGACCGTGAGTAGCTTTGCGACGGCACGCAACCGCTGTACTTTGCAATATCCCCAAAAAGGTCAAAACAGCCGGCATGTCCTGTTACACCGACGCCTCGAATCCAAAGAACTACCATAAGGTCGTAGACTGCCAGTACGCCTGTCCTGCCCACACCAATGTGCCGGAATACCTCCGGCTGATAGCCCAGGGGCGCTACACCGAGTCCTACCTGCTCAACCGGGAATCCAACGTCTTCCCGGGCATCCTCGGCCGCACCTGCGACCGGCCATGCGAGCCGGCCTGCCGGCGCGGGCGAATAGACGGAAAGCCTGTCGCCATCTGCCGGTTGAAGAGAGTGGCGGCAGACCTGCGGGACGACATCCAGGAATACCTTCCCAAGGCTCCGGAAATCAGGAACGGAAAGCGCGTCGCGCTCATCGGCGCCGGCCCGGCTGCGCTCACGGTCGCCAACGATCTCCTTCCGCTCGGCTACGAGGTGGTGATCTACGAGAAGTATGCACGCGCCGGCGGCTTGATGCGCTTCAACATCCCGGCCTTTCGCCTCCCTGCAAGCGTGCTCGACGAAGAGACGGGCTACATCATCGACATGGGCGCCGAGGTGCGGTACAACACGCCCGTCTCGAGCCTCAAGGAGCTGCTGAGCGTCAACAACAATTTCGACGCGATCTTCGTCGGAAGCGGCGCGCCAAAAGGGAAAGAGCTCGACATCCCGGGGCGCTGGGATGAAGGCGCGCGCGAGCGCATCCACATTGGCATCGAGTGGCTCGGTTCCGTGCACTTCGGCCACATCGACAAGATCTCGCCGCGCGTCCTGATAATCGGCGTCGGCAACACGGCCATGGACTGCTGCCGCACCTCACGCCGGCTGGGCGGACTCGATACAAAGGTCGTGGCGAGACGCTCGCGGCCGTATTTCAAGGCTTCGCCCTGGGAGCTGGAAGACGCCGATGAGGAGGGAATCCACATCGTCGAGAATCACGCGCCGAAGCGCTTCGTCATTGAAAAAGGCAAGCTCGTCGGCATGGAGTTCGAACGACTCCGGTGGACCAACGACAACAGCCGCCAGACGAGCACCGTGATCGACACAGTCATCATTCCCTGCGACGAAGTCATCCTCGCCATCGGACAGGACAACGCATTTCCCTGGATCGAGCGTGACATCGGCATCGCGTTCGACGAGCACGCCATGCCCGTCATCAACAAGACCACTTTCGAATCCACGCGGCGCGGCGTGTTCTTCGGCGGCGACGCCGCATGGGGCCCGCAGAACATCATCTGGGCGGTCGAGCACGGCCACCAGGCGGCGATCTCGATACACCAGCACTGCCAGGGACTGCCGGTCGACGAGCGCCCGCCCGAGGGAATGCATCTCGAGAGTACGAAGATGGGGCTGCACTCGTGGGCGTACTCGAACGACTTCAATCCGTCGGAGCGCTCGAAGATGAAGCACGCCGAGTTGGTCGAGCGCTTTTCGGCGATCGGCGTAGAAGTGGAGCTGGGCTTCACGCCCGAGCAGACGGCGACCGAAGTCGAGCGCTGTCTGAATTGCGACATCGAAACCCACTTCGAGAACACTCTCTGCATCGAGTGCGACGCCTGCGTGGACGTCTGTCCGGTGAGCTGTCTCACGATCACGCCAAACGCAGCGAGCGAGATGGATCTCCGGACAATGCTCTCCGCCCCCGCGCAGAATATGACCCAGGACCTATACGTGTCCGATGCGCTGCCGCAGACGAAACGCGTGATGGTCAAGGATGAGGACATCTGTCTGCACTGCGGGCTGTGCGCCGAGCGTTGTCCGACGGCGGCGTGGGACATGAAGAAGTTCGCGCTGGTGCTGCCGTATGCGTTCGCTCCGGCTGGACCGGCCTCGGTGGAAGTTGTATGAGCGGCGTCAACGACTTCTCATTCAGGATGGCCACCGTGAACGGCACGGGCTCGGCCAGCGCCAACAGTCTGCTCATGCAGGCGATCTTCCGCATGGGCATTCCCGTCACGGGAAAGAACATCTTCCCGTCCAACATCCAGGGGCTGCCGACGTTCTATGACATTCGCGTCAGCAAGGACGGGTACACGGCGCGGCCCCAGGAGATGGATCTGGTCGTCACGCTCAATCCGAGCACTTACGCCAAGGATGTCGCAGCAGTGAGGAAGGGCGGGTATCTCCTCTACGACTCGTCGTGGCCGCTCGAGCCGGACCTGGTCCGGGAAGGAATCACAATCCTCGGCATCCCCTTCGGGAAGATGTGCGTCGAGAACTTCGAGGGCGATCGGAATCGCACGCTGCTTCGCAACATCGTGTATTCCGGCGCGCTGGCCGCGTTTCTGAGCATGGACATGGAGATCGTCGGTCAGATGCTGACCGAGAAATTCTCCAAGAAGAAGGGACTGCTCGAGGCGAATCGTCGCGCCATCCAGCTTGGTTTCGACTACGCCAAGTCGCACTTCGATTGTCCGCTGCCGTTTCATCTCGATCACATGGATGCCACCAGCGACTCGATCATCATCGACGGCAACTCCGCGGCCGCGCTGGGCGCCGTTTACGCCGGTGCGACGGTTGGCGCGTGGTATCCGATCACGCCGTCCACCTCGTTGATGGAGGCGTTCACTTCGTTCTGCAAGAAATTCAGAACCGAGCCGGAAACGGGGCTTGCCAGATACTGCATCATCCAGGCGGAAGACGAATTGTCGGCGGCGGGAATCGTGATCGGGG
>JADGQU010000367.1 GCA_017881545.1 Gemmatimonadaceae bacterium | reverse complement strand
CCGCGGCCCGGAACCGGTGGTATTCGGCGAGCCTGTCGGCCTCGGCGGCGCGGTGTTCGGCGTCCTCGATCAGCGGCTCGTAGTGCAGGCGCGCCTTGCGCCACCAGGGGTTCTCCGTGGCCTTCGGAAGAATGGCGATGCTCCTCTTTTCCTTCTCGAGCTCCTGACGGTAGCGGGCCGCATCCTGCCGGAATTCCGCGGCGGCTCTGTGGGCCTCTTCCGCCTTGGCGAAGTGGTCCGCAGCGGTCTCATTCGACGCGCTCCCGACAGGGGACGCGGTCGCCGGGGCGACCAGGAAAGCCGTGCCGGCCAGGAAAGGGAGCGTCAAGAGCGGGGCGAGAAGCGCCTTGAACGGACGAGGGAAGGGCCGAATTCTCATACTCATAAGCTAGCGACTCTCCCGAAAGAAGTACGGAAAACGATCAAAAGAAAGCGCAAATTCTCTGCCCGTTCAGATGGCGTCCTCGCCTTTTTCGCCGGTCCTGATGCGGAGAACGTCTTCTACCGGGCTGACGAATATCTTGCCGTCACCGACTCGCCCCGTCTTGGCGGCCTGTTCGATCGTCTTGACGACTTTGCCTACAATTTCATCACTGACGATGATCTCCAGCTTGACTTTGGGAATGAAATCGACCACAGACTCGGTGCCGCGGTACCATTCGGTGTGTCCCTTCTGGCGACCGAAACCATTCACTTCAAAAACGGTTATCCCCTGAATCCCGATCTCGTTGAGCGCCCTTTTCACCTCATCCAGTTTGAATGGCTTTATGATCGCCTCGACTTTTTTCAAGGACACTCACCCCCTGCAGAATCGATCATAAAGCGCATGGCGGAGCGCGCCTCCACTTGCTGGTTCAGGCTCCTGGTTCCCACCGCCTGGCGAACCTGCTCGAGCGCCAGCAGATGGGTGGCGATCGCCTGGCGCCAGGCGAGCTGCGTCGCGCGGTAGCTGCGCTCGGCGTCGAGGAAATCGAGCAGGCTGGCCGCGCCCCGGCGATAGGCGAATTCGCTGATCGCCAGGCTCTTTTGCGCCACCTCGAGATATCCCGATCGGTAGAAGCCGGCCACGCGGTCGCTCGTCTGTAGCGCCTCGTATGCATCCCTCACGTCGGTCTTCACCTGCCCCAGCACCTCGGCCTGCAGCTGCTGCGCCTGGGTTCTGACGGACTGCGTCCGCGCGACCTCGCCCTGGTTCCGGTCGAAGACCGGGATAGGAACGCTCACGCCGAGAATGGCGGTCGTGATGCCGGCGCTGTTCGAGTAGTTGGCCGAGAGGGTGACATCCGGCCGTGCGTTGACCTTCGCCAGCTTGACCTGGCTGTCGGCCGCAGCAAGGCCCTGCTCCGCCGCGCGCAGGTCCGGCCGATTCTGCGAGGCGAGCTTCTGCAGGTCCTCGAGGTCGACCTTCAGCGGCTGGTCGTCGAACGGACCCGCCACGTCGTAGTCCGGCGGTACGGATTCGTAGCCCAGCAATTGCCGGAGATCCGCGAGCGCCTGGGCCCTCGCGAGTTGCGCCTGCTGTACGTCCGTCTCGAATTGGAGCAACTGGAGCTTGACCTTCAGATAGTCATTCTCGCTGAGGCCGCCGGCCCGGTACTGGTATTCACTGATCTCGACCGCATTTTGGAAAGACTTGAGGTTCTGCTGCGAAAGCTCGAGCGTCGACTCTGCGAGCTGGACATTGATGAATTGCGAGGCGACCTGAAAAGCCAGACCACGTTCGCTGTCCCCGACCTGCGAGCGCGTCACGTCCGTCGCGTCCCTGGCCGCCTGAATGCGGCGCCCGCGCTTGCCGAGCTCGAAGTCGTTGCTCAGGCCCAGGCCGCGTTGCGACGACCCTTCGGACGGCTTGGGCGGCGGCTGCCAATCACCGGACAGCACGGGGTTCGGACGCAGGCCCGCGGTGATTTCCTGGGCGCGGCTCTGCTCGATCGCCGTTCGGTTGGCCATGAGGTTGTGGTTGTGCTGGAGCGCAATCCGGATGGCCTCGTCGAGCGTGATCCGCACCGGTTTCGTGGCTGCCTCGCTGCGGACCGGACTCGCGAACAGCGCGCAGGCCAGCGCGAAAGGCACGCTCCCGGCGATTCTTCTCTTCATGAGCCGGCCTCCACTTCCGGAAGCTGGTCTTCATCGTTCGCGACCCAGACGTAGAGCGTCGGCAGGATGACGACGCTCATCAGCAGCGCCGCGACCAGGCCGCCCACGATCACGATGGCAAAAGGCCGCTGAGAATCGGAGCCGATGGCGTGTGACATGGCCGCCGGCACCAGGCCGACGGTCGCCACCAGCATCGTCATCATGATCGGACGCAATCTCAGTACGGCGCCCTCGACGGCGGCGTCGACGATTGAGCGACCCCGCGCGCGGAGCTGGTTGATGTACTCCAGCATGATGACGCCGGTCTGGACCGAGACGCCGAAGAGCGCCAGGAAGCCGACTCCCGACGACACGCTGAAGTTGGTGCCGGTGATCAGCAGCGCGAGCAGCCCGCCGATCGGGGCCATCGTCACCACGCCGAGGATCAGCGACGCCCATTTCGCGGAACGGAACATGCTGTAAAGGATGATGAAGATGACGAGGATCGTGATGGGAAGCACGATGAGCAGCCGCGCCGAGGATCGCTGCTGGTTCTCGTATTCGCCCGCCCACTGGAGGTGGTAGCCCGGCGGCAGCTTCACTTTTTCGCGGACGCGCTTCATCGCCTCCTCAACCGTCGTTCCCAGATCCCGGCCTCGCACGCTGAACGTCACGGCGTCGTAGCGCGCATTTGCCTCCCTGTAGATGTCGTAGGCGCCGTCTCTGACCTCGACTCCGGCGAGCTGTCCGATCGAGACCCGCTGCCCCGAGGGGGCGACCAGGCGGATGTTCTCGATGGCCTGTCTGGTATTTCGGTACTGCTCCTGGTAACGCACCACCAGGTCGTATCGCTGCTCGCCCTGGAGCACCTGGCTCACGGCCTTGCCGCCCACCGCGGTCTCGATCGCGTCCTGGACGTCGGTGACGTTCACCCCGAAGCGCGCCGCCTGCCGCCGGTCGATGGTGAAATTGAGGTTCGGCTGGCCGATGGCGCGGAACAGCTTGAGATCGGCGATGCCGGAGATGCCCGCCATCGCGGCGACGATCTCCTGGCCCTTCTCGTCGAGAAGCTTGAGGTCGTTCCCGAACAGCTTCACGGCAAGCTGACCCTTGGTGCCGCTGACGGTCTCACCCACGTTGTCTTCGATGGGCTGGGAGAAGTTCCAGGCGGCCCCCG
>JADGQU010000366.1 GCA_017881545.1 Gemmatimonadaceae bacterium | reverse complement strand
CGAACGCCGCGGCGGTGACACGCTCGTCGTGCACTTCCGCATGAACGGCGATTGGGAGGTTGGTAAGACCGCCGATGCGCTCGACCGCTTCACCCGCGCTGTGATCGAGCTCGTCGACGGCACCCGCATCTCGCTTGTCGATCGACGCGCCCTCTCCTCGATCACTCTCGACAAGAAGGGCGAATCGTCACTCCCCAAGCTTGGACGGGAGGCCAGCGATCCATCGCTCGACGCGAACTATCTCTCGGACGCGCTCGCCCGCAAGAAAATCGCGATCAAGCCGGCGCTCATGGATCAGGCCGTTGTCGCCGGCCTCGGCAACATCTACGCTGCCGAGGCGCTGTGGGAGGCGGAGATGGATCCGCGCAAACCCGCGGCGAAAACAAGCCGGCCAAAGCTGGAGAAGCTTGTAGACGCAATCCGGCTGGTGCTGAGTCCGAAGAAGCGCCTGCCGGGACGATACACCGACAAGCGGGGCGCGAGCCGATTTGCCGTCTACGATCGCGAGGGCAAGGAGTGCCGACGCTGTGGTGGCACGATCAAGCGAATCACCCAGGCAGGACGCTCAACCTATTTCTGCTCGTCGTGCCAGCGCGCCTGATCTTGCGCCAGTATGAAAGCTTCCAGCCAGTAAGCTGCAAAGCCAACGGCTCCCTGCCTTGGTATTCGCGTGACCAGCCGCCGCGCGAGTAATTCAGCCTAGTCCATTGCCTCGAGGAGCGCTCCCTTGATATACCCTGTCTCGGGGATTGTCAGCACCTCGGGATGGTCCAGCGGCTGCCCCGTGAAAGCGCGGATTGCGACCCTGCGTCCGCTGTCAGACGCCGCGTCCTGGAGCATCTCCAGAAAGAGCGGCTTCGTCAGATGAAAGCTGCAGCTCGCGGTATACAAGAGTCCGCCCGGAGCCAGCAGGCGAATCGCGTGAAGGTTGATGTCCTTGTACCCGCGCATCGCTGCCGGCAGCGCCGCGCGGGTTTTCGCGAATGCCGGAGGATCGAGGACGATCGTGTCGTATGTGATTCCTTCCCGTTCCTTCTCCCGCAGGAAGTCGAACGCATTCGCTTCGACGAAAGAGATGTTGTCGAGCGAGTTGCGCGCGGCGTTCTCGGCGGCCCTCACGAGAGCGGGGCCTGATGCATCCAGCGCCGTGACGTGCGTCGCCTTCTTCGCCAGGTGAAGTGCGAACGAGCCGTGGTAGCTGAAACAGTCGAGCGCCCTTCCTCGCGCCACGGTTCCGACGAAGTGCCTGTTCTCGCGCTGGTCCAGGAATGCGCCAGTCTTTTGCCCGGTCCAGGGCGCCGCCAGAAATTTGACGCCGTACTCGTGGACTTCGATCTCGCGCGGCACTTCGCCGTGCAGAACGACCGTCTCCCGCGGCAGGCCTTCCTTGGCCCGGAGCTGCACGTCGTTGCGCGCCAGAATGCCGGCGGGCTCTACCAGCGAGCGCAGCGAGGAGAGGATCTCCTCTCTGAACCGCTCGAGCCCCGCGCTCATGAACTGCACGACGAGCCACTGGTCGTAGCGGTCGCACACGAGCGACGGGCATCCATCGGCCTCACCGTGCACGAGCCGCAACCCGTTGGTGTGATCCTCGAGCGGCACCCGCCGGGCGATCGCGGATGCAATGCGCTCATCCCACCACGCCTGGTCGATCACCGCATCAGGATTGCTATCGAGCAGTCGGAGCGAGATCTCGGAGAGCGGACTCCAGAGCGCCCAGCCGAGTGGTTTGCCGCGATTGTCGTGCACGAGAACAGCGCCGGCCTCCATCATCGGCCGTTCCGTAACGTCGGTGCGGTAAATCCAGGGATGCCCGCTCGTCCACCGGCGGGCTCCCTTGACGTTCACGCGGGCCACAGTCATCCGTGAAATTAATGCCACGTCCGGGATCGTTGGCGATCGACGCACGTATGCTTCTTGCGAACCCCCTGTGCATGCGGGGCATTGAATCCATCACGATCGGGGTCGCGGCAGGGGGCCTTCTCTACAGGGAGCACCAGAAGCGCACCCTGGCCGAGCGGTTGAGTGCCGCTACGTTCGAGACGCTGCTCAACGCGATCAGCGCCAATGATGGTGAAACCGGCGCCCACGTCCGGCGTGTCGCGACGTATGCGCTCATCCTCGGCGAAGCAGCCGGACTCGACGAGGGCACGCTCCACGGAATCGAGCGAGTCGCGCTCTTCCACGACATCGGCAAGCTGCATGGAGCGCTCACCGACATCTTTCACGACGCCTCAAAGCTCTCTCCGGAAGAACGGAGAGCAGTGAGAACGCATCCGCAACGGGGCGCAGAAGTACTCGAACCGCTCTCGGCGTTTTATCCGGAGCTTGGGAAGGGCGTTGTTTCGCATCATGAGCGTTGGGATGGAACGGGCTATCCGCGGGGTCTGAAAGGGAAGCGAATTCCGATACATTCACGTGTCGTTTCAATCGCGGACAGCTTTGATGCAATCACGCATCGCCGCCGCTACAGTCACGCTCGCAGCTTCAGGGATGCATCGCGTGCGATCGCCGACGGGAGAGCAACGCAGTTCGACCCCGAGCTGGTCGATCTATTCCTCACGCCTCCAGTTCAGTCAAAAATCGAGAGGGCAATGCGCTCCGCTCACGTCGTGCGGAAAAAGCCGGGCATCAGTCGGAGGCATGGGGAAAATCAGTCCGCGCCGGATATCCCATTCCGATGGCGTCCGCGATCGCGCGGGTCGAGCGCTCGGGGTCGTCAGAGCTGAAAATCGCGTTGATCACCGCCACGCCCACTGCTCCGGCGACCGTGATCTGAAGCGCACGGTCGGCCGTTATTCCGCCTACCGCTACCGCGGGATGCGGTACCAGCGCCGCGAGTCGCTTGAATCCCGCCACGCCAATCTCTAAGCCGGCATCGCTCTTCGAATCGGAGCCGTACACGGGTCCGATGCCGACGTAGTCGGCGTCCTTCGCATTGGGCAGCTCGGCGTCACTTCCCAATGATGCCCCGATTATGAAATCGGGCGGCGCAAATCGACGAATGGCCGAGACAGGAAGGTCAGCCTCGCCTACGTGGACACCTGCCGCACCGGCGGCGAGGGCGATGTCGGCGCGGTCGTTGACGATCACCGGCACCGAGACTCTGCTCATGATCGATCGCGTGATCTCGACCACCTCACGTGACGTCGCGCCCTTGAGCCGGACCTGTATGCTTGTGGCGCCGCCCCGAACCGCTGCCGCCACGCGATCCACCAGCGTCGCGCGCCGATCCTCGGCGTCGTCCGTAATGGCGACGAGACGGAGGATCTTCGGATC
>JADGQU010000365.1 GCA_017881545.1 Gemmatimonadaceae bacterium | reverse complement strand
GAGGTGCTCGCCGGCGGCAGTCTGCCGCTGGATCTTCTCGATGCCCGCGTCACCCGCTGGATCAGCGCGCAGATGCCGGCCAGCACAAAGAACTGATTAAGATTGCCTTGCCTGAACATTCAGCGTGCCATCGACGACTTCCACGAAGGTCCGCTCTTCGCGAAGGATGAATCGCTTCGTCTGCGCCATTGTGAAATTCTCAAGCGATTCCGGATCTGACTTCAGGCGTGCCCGGTACGTCTCGTACGAGGCCAGGCTATCGAATGCAATCAGTCCCCATGCAACCGTGTTCGTTCCCTCGTGCGGAAGAAAATAGCCCACGAGGTTGCCCCCGCAGCGAGGGATGATGCGACCCCAGTTCGCCGCATACTCTTTGAAGTTCTCTCGCTGGAACGGATCGATCTCGTAGCGGATGAAGCAGGTAATCACGATTGAATCCTCCTGGCATGTCGATGTGAAAAAAGCGAAGCGGGTTGGCTCAAGGACAGGCAGTATCGCCGTTTGCAAACAGTCATGCTTCGTTTATCATCAAAGTATGAATGTCGAATATGCGGACGCCTCGCTCTCCAGGATTGCCGCGGCCATCGCCGAGCCCTCACGCGCCCGCATGCTCTGCTGCCTGATGGATGGTCATGCTCGAACGAGCACAGAGCTTGCGGTCGTGGCGGAGGTCAGCCCGTCGACGGCAAGCGTCCATCTGGCTCGGCTGAAGGAGGAGCGGCTCGTGAAGGTGCTCGCTCAGGGGAAACATCGCTACTACAGTCTGGAGAGTGCCCGCGTCGCCGCGGCCATTGAAGCGTTGATGGTGGTCACAGGCGGATCGCGCGAACCCTTTGTGCCGAGCACCCCGAGCCGTCTGCGAGCCGCACGCACCTGCTACGATCACATGGCGGGCTCGGTCGCCGTCTCCTTCCATGATCGCTTCAAGGAGCTGGAGTGGCTGAGCGCCTCCTCGGCGGGTGACAATGCATACGACCTCACCGAACGTGGGGCGCAGGAGCTCGAGGGTCTCGGGATCGACATCGTGGCGACGCGAACCCTGCGCCGCCGCTTCGCCTACTCCTGCGTCGACTGGAGTGAGCGACGGCCTCATATCGGCGGCGCGCTCGGCGCCGCGCTCTTGAAAGTCGCGTTGAAGCGAAACTGGGTCGTCCAGGATCTTGATAGCCGCGCCTTGAGCGTGACGCGGATTGGCCGGCGCGAGATGCGCACCCGATTCGGCTTTGAAGAGTAGAAGGCTGTCTCTTACTTCTTCCCGGCGCGCCTTCTGCCTGGAGGCTGCTGCGTCTTCCAGAAGCGCAGCAGGACCCGCAGTGCCTCGGGCGGGTTCTGCGGGGTCGGCTGACCCAGCTGGTCGTGCGTGTTCAGGCCATGACAGGCAGCGCAGACCCGTACCTCGCCCGGCTGGAACGTCAGCCAGTAGCGCTCGCGCACGACTGGGGTCCCCGCCGGGTCCGTCACCTGCCAGCTCATCGCGCGCCGTGCCGGAACCAGCGCTGCGAATGAGCCGTCCGTGGCGATCGGGACGCTCCCGATCGGCCCCGTCGTCGCCGGATTGGTCGCCGCCGGCTCGTGCATCGGGCGGGCGAGGACGCGGCGGCCGGCGCGAGGCGACTCGGTACCGCCGAGCCCGCGCAGTTGATCGGCCTCGAAGAGCTGAAGGTGCGCGACGTCATACAGCTTCCCGTTCCCGGTCACGTGCTGCGCCCCTCCGCCGGCAACGCGGAGGTTGTACGGTTGCTGCCGATCGGCCGCATCGCGTGCCGTCACGTTGCGGCTGACGATGAGGGCCAGGTTGCGCGATGCCAGACTCGCAGCGAACTGCTGCGGGTCGACCCCCTCGTCGCGGAAGATCTTCGCCTCCGGCTCCTCGAGCGGCGTCCTCCGCGACGCAGGGCGTGTCCTTGCCCGCACTTCCACCGGGCTGAGCTCCCACATCGTGCCCGACCATGTGACCCTGGCATCCGGATCCCAATAAGAGACGTCCGCTTGAATGCCTGATGTAAGCGGTGAACCGGCAACATAAGAGCCGTTCTGGAGCACCAGCGTCCGGATGCGAAAATCGTAGCGCGACTTCGGCGCCTCGCGCGTGCCGTCGTTCTCGTCCCTGCGCGTCTCGTTCGCCTGGACCGCGAGCAGAGTCCCGCTCGCCAGTGGCAGCGGGTCTCTGTAATGTCCCGACGCATCGGCGGCCGGGCTGGCGTCGGAAACGTCGCGCGTCGAGCGCGCAGTCACGTACCCGACTGTGATCTGGTCCGCGGGCCGCCCCGGCGGCGCGTCGAGACTGACGATCTGTCCCGACCCATGCGTCTCGAACTCCGGCGCATCGGTGCCGAAATACATTCCATGGTGCGTCGGATCCTCCCTCATCTGCAGCACGTTCCCGACCTCGTTCTGATTCATCCTGCCGCTGGTCGCGGCGTTGAACTCCTCCACGCCCGGATCGTCGTTGAAGCTCTTGTCGAAGAACGTATGCAACTCATGACGCCCGATGTGATTCACCGTCTCCTCGGAGGTGCCGTCTTCGTTCATCTCCCACGGAAAGAAGTGATTGATGCTGTTCCCGACGAGATTCGTGCCGGCCAGCAGGTCCGACCGTTCGCTGCGCGGCTCCGGAAAGACCTCGACGCGCTGATCGAGCCGCGCGGCGCTCTCGCTCTCGTCCGCATAGTCGAAGGTCCCGTTGCCACTCGACACCAGGGCGTCGGCGTCGGCCTGCTGATCGCGCTGCAGATGATCCCAGCGGGTAAACACCAGACGGCCGAAGCTGTCGATCGACGGCGAGAAAAGGCCGGACGGCGTGTGGTTGAGCATGCGCAGATCGCCACTGACGGGATCGAGGCTCCAGAGGCCGGTCACGGTCGGCGCCTCCTCATACTCGTCGAGCTGCGGATAGAGATAGCGCGCACCGTTGCGCGGGCGATCGGACGCGAAAATGATTCGATCGTCGGTGCCGTAGATCGGCGCGACGTTGTTGAAGGCGGCCGGCTGATTGGCTGTCTTCGTAATGACCGGCGTCTCCGCTTCGCCGAGGCCGGTGACCTCGTACATCTGCCAGAAGTAATCCGCCTGCTGGAACTGCGCGTCGGGCGCTCCGATGACCATGCTGAAGAGCGCCTTCGTTCCGCTCCAGTGAACCGACGGCTCGCGCACGGCGATCGCACCGGACCCCTGGGCCCCCTGCATGCCGAATCCGGCGGCGCGCGTCAGGTTCTTGAGAGTGCCGTCCGGATAACGGATCCAGAGATCGCCCCCGCGCGGTGCCGCGCTCGGCGAGGCGATCTG
>JADGQU010000364.1 GCA_017881545.1 Gemmatimonadaceae bacterium | reverse complement strand
CTTCCTGCATGAACCGTCCGCGCGCGCGCACCAGCTTCGCCGCATCGACCGGGAGGAGGCCACCCACGCTGACGACGGCGCTGTACTCGCCGAGAGAATGACCGGCCACCAGCTGGCGCCGCGCCGCCCCCGCATCTTCCAGCACCGCGTGGATGGCACTGGAGACCGCCAGGATCGCCGGCTGCGTGTTCTCCGTCAGACGGAGCTGATCGTCGGGACCTTCGAAGCAGAGTCGGGAAATCGAGACACCAAGCGCGGCATCGATGTCATCGAACACTTCACGTGCCACCGGATACGCTTCCGCCACGTCGTGCCCCATGCCGGCGTACTGACTCCCCTGGCCCGGAAAAACAAATGCGGTCTCATGCTCCACGTACGCAGCTCCCCGGCGCGGAATTGTACAGGAGCGGGATGTGGTATCACGGAGGTCGACTCCATCAGCGTCGAGACCACCAGACCGCTCGACGCTTCATCACATCAGAATAGGCTCACGGGCACGCCACTGGCCACACATGGCACGTCCATATCTACCCGGCTGGAGCGTCCTCGGAAGCGACTACGGAGGCAATCGATTCGACGAGCGCGAACGGGTCCATTGGCTTGTTCAGGTAGGCATCAAACCGTTGTCGGCCGGTGCCTTCGCCGGCGCTGAACGCGCTGAGAGCGATGACCTTGACACTGCTCGAATCACTGCGCCCGCGGATTCTTTGTACAAGCTCATGACCATCGATGTGGGGCATGGCGATGTCCGTAAGGACGACGTCAGGTATATCGCTGTCGAGCTCCGATAGAGCATCGTCAGCCGACGCCACTGCCCTGACTGAGGCACCGGCCTGCTGCAACGTTGCGAGGACGATGCTTCTGGCTTCGGGGTCATCGTCCACTACGAGGATCTTCACCCCCTCCAGTTTCCGTCCGACATTCAGACTCTCGTTGGTGTAGCGGCTTCCGGTGAGTCGTTGCACGAGTGGCGTCACCGAAGATGCCAGAGGGAGTGACAAGCTGAACGTGGCGCCTTTTCCCTTTCCCGGGCTTTCGGCGGTGATGGTGCCACCTTGTGCTTCGGTCAGATAACGGACGATCGACAATCCGAGGCCAAGACCACCGTGAACTCGCGTCTCCGGATTCTCCGCCTGCCGGAAAGGCTCGAAGATGTGCGGGAGAAAATCGGGATCGATTCCCTGCCCGTTATCTTTCACAGCGATCTCGAGTTGTGAAGCCGATCGTCGTGCGTTGACCTCAACGACGCCTTCCGATGGGGTGAACTTTACGGCGTTCGCGATCAGATTCCAGACCATCTGCTGCAGACGGGTCGGATCCGCGGCGATCGTGCCTACGTTCCCGGCGAGTGATGTGACCAGGGTGATGTCTTTCGCTGCAGCACTGGGCTGGACAGCCTCTACGGCGGCGCTCAATACGTGCGCGACATCCACCTCCTGTATGTTGAGCCGGAGTTTGCCGGAAACGATCCGCGACACGTCGAGCACATCGTCGATCAGTTGCGCCTGCAGGTCTGCGCTCCGAGCGATCGAGGCCAGCGCCTGCGGTACTACGGGATCTGTCGGAGAAAGCGTCGGGAGAAGTCGAGCCCACCCCATGATCGCGGTCATCGGAGTTCTCAACTCGTGCGACAGGGTCATCAAAAACTCGTCCTTTGACCGATTGGCCTCCTGAGCTGCGCGAAAGGATGCTTCAGTGAGTCGATGTTCCTCCTCCGCTTTCAGCCGGGCCTCACGCTGCTCGATCAGTGCGCGCCGGACCTCATCCGCACGCTTTCTCTCGGTGATATCCCGCGTCACCTTGGTGAAACCGCGCAGCAGGCCCGCTTCATCGTGAACGGCTGTAATGACGACGTTAGCCCAGAAGCGGGTTCCGTCTTTGCGGATGCGCCACCCTTCCTCTTCGAAGCGACCCTCGGCACGCGCAATCTTGAGCTCGAGAGCTGGCTTTCCGGCACGGTTGTCGACATCGGAATAGAAGATGCCGAAATACTTCCCGATGATCTCGTCCGGCGTATAGCCCTTGATGGCCTGCGCCCCGGAGTTCCAGGTCGCAATGTACCCCTCGGGGTCGAGGAGGAAGATCGCGTAATCCTTCACGGCTGCCACCAGCAGCCGGAAGATTTCCTCGCTCTGCCTCAGGCGTTCTTCGTCCTCGCGGCGTGTTGTCAGGTCCTGCGTCACTTTCACGAAACCGCGCAAAGATCCGTCAATGTCGCTCAGTGCAGTAATGACGGTATGCGCCCAGAAGTGTGAGCCGTCCTTTCGGATCCGCCAACCCTCGACATCGACACGGCCTTCCCGCCCGGCAATTTCGAGCTCGCGGATCGGCTTCTTGTCTTCGAGATCCGATGAGCCGTAGAACATCGAGAAATTGCGTCCCACGGCCTCGTCAGCGCGGTAACCCATGATGCGGGCCGCCCCGCTGTTCCACGAGCGGATCTCGCCCTCCTGCGTCAATCCGAAAATGGCGTAATCCTGAACTGCCTCGATGAAAAGAGGCAGCTCTTCCGCGAAGTCGGCAGGGGTGTGGGCGAATGATCTGACCGGCTTCATGTCGTTGCCATCAACCACGAGACCGTGAGCCTCCCGTCACCGAAGCGACGATCGCCGTCAGCTCGTCGATGTCGAAAGGCTTGCGTACGATTGCCTTGACCACTCTCCTGTCAATGGCATTGGTAGTCCGCGGGCCAGCCGCTGTGCAAACGATCACCGGAATGCTCTTCTTCTCCCGGGCCAGGTATTCGATCACCGCCTGGCCGTGGACCGTCGGCATCATCAAATCGAGAATGATCACCGCGAATTCTGTGCTGCTGAGGACGTTGATTGCTTCCGCGCCATTGGCTGCAACGACACTGCTAAACCCGTTCCGGCGCATCAAGGCGACAAGTAACTGCTGCGTGGGCCCATCATCGTCGACAATGAGTACGGATTCCATAGGCCACGATTCTACACAACGATCGCGGCCGCTATGAAGGATGTTCCAGAGGCTCACCGGTGCGTTCACCGGCTCGCCCGGCCCCTCCTGGAAACATTTCCTGATTCCCGGAGTCCTGCCGGCGTCCGTTTCGCCGCTGAGGTCCCCGAGCTCTGAACTGTTACCGCGCGGCCAGCAACCCGGCCGTCTCGCGCGAGTGGAGCTCGCCGATCTTTTGCTGGATCTTGGTGCCGATGTCGTTCTGCACGAAGTCGGCGGCGACGCGGATGGCGTTCTTGATGGCCTTGGCGCTGGAGCGGCCGTGGCAGACCACGCATCCCCCGCGGACACCGAGTAGAGGGGCACCGCC
>JADGQU010000087.1 GCA_017881545.1 Gemmatimonadaceae bacterium | reverse complement strand
TGACGGAAGTCCTCAACCCACCGGTGCCCGTATGAGCGTGAAGGAGCGTTACATCGTCGGAGTGGATCTGGGCGGCACCAACATCGTCGCGGGCGCGATGCCCCTCGATGGGAGCCGCGAGATCGCGATGCACACGAGGCAGACACTCGCCGAAGGTGGAGCTGCCGCGGTCGTGGATCGAATCGCGGGAATGATCGAGCAGGTGATCGCGCAAACAATGTCGGAAACGGGCGCCCAGCGATCCGATTTTCTGGGCGTCGGCATTGGATCGCCGGGACCGCTCGATCGCGAGAAGGGCATAGTCATCGTGACGCCCAACCTCGGGTGGAAGAACTATCCGCTCCGCGACGAGATCTCGAGCAGGGTGCATCTCGAGGCCACACTCGATAACGACGCCAACTGCGCGACACTCGGCGAGTTCTGGTGCGGTGCGGCGGTCGGTGGCCGAAACGTGATCGGCATGACCCTGGGAACAGGAATCGGCGGTGGGCTGATCCTTGAGGGCAAGCTGTATCACGGCGCATCGGACGTCGCGGGAGAGATCGGTCATACCACGATCGACTCCACGGGACGCCGCTGCAAATGCGGGAACTACGGCTGCCTCGAGGCTTACGCCTCGGGGCCCGCGATCGCGGAGCGCGCGCGAGAAGCGCTGCGTGGCGATGAGACCGAGTCCATTCTGATCAGCATGGTAGACGGCGACCTGCGGAAGATCACCGCGCAGATCGTCTACGATGCCGCGAAGCGCGGCGACTCGACGGCCAGAGAGGTGGTGCGCGAGACGGCTCGCTTTCTCGGAGCGGGGGTGTCCAATCTCCTCAACATCTTCAATCCGGATACGGTCGTGCTCGCGGGTGGAGTCACTCAGGCGGGAGACGCACTCTTCCGACCGTTGCGCGCGGAGGTGAAGCGCCGCGCATTCAGGCCCGCTGTCGAAGCGTGCCGCATCGTTCCCGGCGCACTGCCCCTCTCCGCCGGCGTCGTCGGCGCGATCGCAACGTTCAAGATGCAGAAGCTGGGCGAGCTCTAGGTGACGGCATACCGAGAAGACGCGCGCGATCATCTCGAATGCGAGAGTTGGCTGAGTTGGATGAGCGGTAGGTGATGGCGCATCCAAAAGCGATGACGCGAAAAAAGCGCGTTGGAGTGATGGGCAGCTTCGTCTGGGACGTGATCCACGGGCGTGATCCGCGAGACGCGCCCGTCGAGGAATGGGGCGGGATCACCTACGCGCTCGGCGCGCTCGACGCGGCGCTTCCGCAGGATTGGGAGTTCGTGCCGATCCTCAAAGTCGGCAGCGACCTCGCGCAGTCCGCCCGGGAGTTCGTCGCGGATCTCGATCGCGCCGCGCCGGACGCAGCTCCGATCGAGGTTCCGCACCCGAACAATCGTGTCGTGCTCCACTACCTGAGCGACGAGCGGCGCTGTGAGCGGCTGACTGGTGGGGTTCCGCGCTGGAGCTGGCTGGGATTGAAGCCTCTTCTCACCGATCTCGACGCGCTCTACATCAATCTGATCAGCGGGTTCGAGCTCGATCTCGAGACCGCTCAGCTCATCAGGCAGCACTTCCGCGGGCCGATCTACTGCGATCTGCACTCGCTGCTGCTCGCGGTCCAACCCGACGGTATGAGGGCGCTGCAGCCGCTTCCGAATCCCGCCGCGTGGTGCCGGTGCTTCGACCTGATCCAGGTGAACGAAGACGAGATGAGCATGATGGCGCCAGACGAGATGGGGCTCGCGGCGATCGCATTCGCGAACGGCGTCAGCTCGCTCTCAGTCACTCTCGGCAGCCGCGGCATGATCTATTTTGCGGCCCCGGGTTTTGATCGGCTCTCCGACGTGCGGCGCCCTGTTCTCGCCGCTGCTTCGGGCGCGATCCGCACCGCCCGGGTTCCAGCAAAAGCTCGACGCCACGCAGGTCCGGGAGATCCGATTGGATGCGGAGATGTGTGGGGCGCAACCTATTTCTCCCGATTGCTCGCGGGTGATAAGTTAGACGTGGCAATTGACCGCGCTCTGGACGCGGCGGCCCGGAACGTAGACCATCGCGGCGCTACAGGTCTCGCCGACTACCTGCGCGGAGAGCTCAGCATCAAGTGACGACAATCATCAACGTCCCTCATTCGCTCGAGGATAAATCCTTCGAGCAGGTGCTGGATCAGGTCGCGCCGTTGCCGCTGGACGAAAAAATCATCGTCGACACGCGACACGCGCGCTGGGCATCTCCGTATGGCCTGACGGCGCTGCTGGCGCTGGCGCAGTCCCGCGCGGAGCGCCCGATCCTGTACGTCCCGGAGGCGGAGAACGTCAGCACCTATTGGTCGAGGATGGATTTCTTCAAGCACGCGGCCGAGCTGTACGAGCTGCAGGGACGAGTGAAGAGCACGAAAGCGGCGGAGACGAGCGTGCTTCTTGAAGTGACTTCCATCTCCAAGAGCGACGATGTCCACGACGTCGTCGACAAGATCCAGCAGCGAGCTCAGGACGCGCTGGTCAAGAACCTCAACCTCGACGCGAAGATCACTATGCGCTTCACGATGGCGCTGTCGGAAGTCTGCCAGAACATCGTCGAGCACGCGGGCCGCGGCGGCTGGGTGGCGGTCCAGACCTACACCTGGCGCGTTCGCCTCGGCGGCCGCAAGGTGGTCGTCATCGCCGTCGCCGATCCGGGGATCGGGTTCAGGCAGTCGCTCGAGTCGGCGCCTGGATTTCAGAGGAAAGAGCGCTGGGACGACGGGCAGGCGCTCGAGGAGACAGTCATGCGCGGCGCATCTCGGTTCAGGGATCCGGGCCGAGGTCAAGGGCTTGCCGGAGTGAGGCGTTTTGTGGGAAACTGGGATGGCAAACTTACCATCCGAAGTGGCACCGCCCGCATCGCCGTGCTTCCCAAAGGCGATTGGGACGAGGACGAGCCACTGGTGGAGGACCTCTCATATTTTCCGGGGGCGCAGGTGCAGATAACGATTCCGGAGCGCGTGGCTTGATCAATCACATCGACGTGAGCTCGATGCTTCGCAAGAGCGTGTGCGAGCTCTACTCGAACCTCGTCACGCGTCCGACGGGCGCGGCTGTACGCTGCGAGATCGAGCAGGAGCTCGACCGCATTGGCGACCGCGCGCTCACGGTAATCGACTTCTCGCACGTCGGACTGCTCGATTTCTCCTGCGCCGACGAGATCGTGGCAAAGCTGCTGCTCCAGTACGTGAGCATCGATTCCCCGAGGCGCGAGGTGTACTTCGTGTTCCGCGGGATCAGCGAGTCGCACCTGGAGGCGATCGAAGCTGTGCTGGAGCGCCACAAGCTGGCGCTGGTGACGCAGCGCGCCGACGGCGAATCGCGGCTGATCGGCATCATCGGCCTCGAGGAGCGCCGGGCGTGGGAAATAATTTCTCAGCTGGGCACGGGTGTCGGTGCGGACGTCGCCGACGCGATCGGTCTCTCCAGCGACGACGCCGAGCGCATGCTCGACACGCTGTGGCGGCGGCGTCTTCTGATCCGCTACGACAACGCGTATGTCGCGGTCGGAAGCGCATCAATTCCGTCGCCGACGAGACTCGACACATGATGGAAGGCTTCCAACCCTGGCTAATGGTTTCGCGCTACATCTCGACTCGCACCGGTGATACCGAGCGCGGCCCCCTCGTTCGCCTGCATCCCGCGGATGCGCGCAGACGCCTGCTCGAGGACGGCGAGCTGGTGTGGGTTTACGGCCCGAGGCGTCACGAGCTGGCAGTGTTGGTCGTCGATGATACCGTGAGCCCGGGAAGCGTCGTCGCGCGAGACATCCTCGGCATCGCCCCGGCGGAGATCGTGCGCGTCGTCAAGCACGATTTCGACGCCGGACGCAGCACACGCAACCTCGGATAGGAGAGCTCGTGGCAGAAGGGGCACGCAAGCCGGGCCTGTCGACAGTGGCGATTCATGGCGGGGCCCCACCCACGCCTGCGGGTACGGGCATCGCATCACCACTCGTTCAGTCGGTCAACTTCGCGCAGGAGACCGGAACGACTGCTGGGCTCCTCTATACGCGCTACGGCAACACTCCAAACGCCGTGCGTGTTCAAGAGCGTTTGGCGCTGCTCGAAGGATCGGAGGCTGCACTGGTGCTCTCGAGCGGGATGGGCGCCACCGCGTGTGCGATGCTGGCACTGCTCCGTTCCGGCGACCATCTGGTCTCGAGCTCGTGGATCTACGGCGGAACGCGCAAGCTGTTCACCGAAGACCTCCCGGGGATGGGGATCGAGGTGACTTTCGTGAATCCGCTCGAGCCGCGGGCGTGGCGGAAAGCTCTCAAGAAGACGACGCGAGTGATCTTTCTCGAGTCACCTGTGAATCCGACCTGTCGCGTGCTCGAGCTAACCTCGCTCCAGAATCTCGCGCACTCGGAGGGGATCGCGCTCGTCGTCGACTCGACGTTCGCCAGCCCGATCAACTTTCGGCCCATCGAGTACGGCGTGGACGTCGTCATTCACTCCGCGACCAAGTATCTGAACGGCCACCACGACATCCTCGCCGGCGTCGTGTGCGGGAACGAGCCGTTCATCGACGAGGTTCGGCGGAAGATGATGGTCTGGGGCCAGGCGCCCGATCCGTTTGCCTGCTGGCTTCTTGAGCGCGGCCTGAAGACGCTCGATGTCAGAGTGAAGCGTCAGAACGAGAACGCGATGCGGATCGCCGAGTGGTGCTCCAAGCGCCCCGAGATCGCGAAGGTGCACTATCCTGGTCTTCCGACCCATCCCGATCACGAGATAGCCAAGTCCCTGCTCGATGGGTTCGGGGGAATGATGGCGATCGAGCTCCCTGGCGCCGGTCCGGCCGTAGTCCGGTTCGTGAAGGCACTGAAGCTGTTCACCTACGCGGCGAGCCTCGGCGGCGTCGATTCGCTCGTGATCGAGCCGCGTTACAGCTCGCACGAGCACATGAGTCCGGACGAGCGCGCAAAAATCGGGATTCCCGACGGCTTTCTGAGAATCAGCATCGGGATTGAGAACGTCGAGGATCTCATCGCCGACATAGAGCAGGCGCTTCAGCAGTAGCGATGATCCGCCTCACCGATGTCGCAAAGGAGTACCCGCGCTCGGGTGTCGCACTGGCGCACATAAGCTTCGCGGTGAAAAAGGGCGAGTTCGTCTATCTCACCGGCCCGAGCGGATCAGGCAAGACGACGATCCTCCGGCTTCTGTACATGGATGACAAGCCGACTCAGGGCGAGGTTTGGGTAAACGGCGTCAGCTCGAAGACCGCGACTGGACGCGAGATCTCGCGTCTTCGGCGTCGCCTCGGAATCGTATTCCAGGATTTCCGGCTCCTCGAGGACCGGACGGCTGAGGCCAACATTCGCTTCGCGCTCGAGGTGACAGACGCTCCCAAGGCGACAATTCGCTCGAAAGTCGCGCGCGTCCTGACGCAGGTGGGGCTCGCATCCAAAGCCACGAGTTTCCCGCGCGAGCTCTCGGGCGGCGAGCAGCAGCGCGTGGCAATCGCGCGCGCGCTCATCAACGATCCGTTCGTCCTCATCGCCGACGAGCCCACAGGCAACCTGGACGAGAGGGCGACGCGCGGCGTGTTCCAGCTTCTGCGCGACATCAATTCCTCGGGCACCGCGGTCATCATGGCGACGCACGATCTGGATCTCGTTCGCCGCTCCAACTATCGAACGATCGAGCTCAATCACGGCCGGGTCGTGTTCGATTCCTCAGAATCTCCGGCATCCGCGCGGCCGTTCGAGGAGCCGTACGAGGTGCGCGAGACACCGCCCGACTCGACGGAGCGCATTTAGGTGCGCTCCGTCCGTGAAGCGCTGACCGCCTCTCGCCGCGCGCCGCTCCTCAGCGCGCTCGGCATCGTCACGATCGCGTTCTCATTGTTCGCGTTCGGGCTGTTTGGTCTCGTCGCAATCAACATTCGGAGGGCGTTGGACCAGGTAGAAGAACGGGTCGAGGTGCGTGCTTTCCTCGGCGATAGCGTCGAAATTGAATCGGTAACGGCGGCGATGAAGGACATCGGAGAGTTTCCCGAGGTCTCGCGGGTCGATTACGTCACCAAGGAGAAGGCACTCGAGCGCGCGCGGAAGGAGATGGGCGAGTTCGCGGACGTCTTCGAGGCTGGAGTCCTTCCAGCTTCCATCGAGGTGCATCTGCGCCCCGGGATGCGGAGCCCGACGATCGTAAAATCGGTGGCAGACCGTATCAAGACGTACAGATTCATCGACGACGTCCGATACGGCGAGGAGTGGGTGGAAAAGCTTTATCGCCTGCGGAACATCGCGTCGGTTGCCGGAATCGCGCTCGGCGTTGCGTTCGCGGCGGTTGCGATCATCATCATCGGCGCCACGATTCGGATGACCGTCCTCGCCCGCGCGAAGGAGATCTCCATCATGCGGCTGGTCGGCGCGACGGACATGTTCATCCGCCTTCCTTTCCTCCTCGACGGGCTCGTAAAAGGGGTGCTCGGCGGCTTGCTGGCGCTGCTATTCGTGTGGGTCGCGAACAGGGTCATCAACGAGTACTTCCTGGAGACGATCTTTTTCGATCGCCAGCTCATCTTCCTCGGCGTCGTCGGTGGTGCGGTAATGGGCGTCCTCGGGAGCCTCTTCTCGGTGGGGCGACACCTACGCCGAATCTGAGCCGCACGTCGTACGCGGCCGCGTTCTGCGCGCTGCTCTTCTCTTCGCTGTTGCCTGCTCAGCAGACCGAAAGCGCCGAAGCCCGGGTAAATGCGCAGCGCGACGAGCTCGCGCGCATCCGCGCCGAGCGTGACGAGCTCGAGAAGAAGATGAGTGGGCTCCAAAACACCGCACACGAAATCCGCGACGAGGTCAATCTTCTCGACAAGCAGCACGATGCGACGGCGCGCATGGTGAAATCCCTCGACCAACAGCTCGTCGCGATCACCGATGAAGTGCAAACGACTACCAGTGACCTCCAGAATTCGGAGCGCGAGGCCTCGATGAAGCGCACGGTGCTCCAGCGGCGGCTGATCGAGATCTACAAGCGCGGTCCGCTCTATTCCGCCGAGGTGCTGTTCTCCGCGCAGTCGGTCGGACAGCTCGTCGCGCGCTACAAATACCTGCATTTGCTGGCACTGAGGGACAAGGGCCTGGTGCACCGTCTCGACGAGCTGCACGACAGGATCGAATCGCAGCAGGTGCAGCTGGTGCGGCTGCAGAACAGCGTGATCGAGAACCGCTCGCAGAAGGAGCGCGAAGCCGGGCGGCTCGGGGAGCTGGAGCGGGCGCAAGCGAAGAACCTCGTGCGCGTGCAGGAAGACACCAAGCGCACCAAGGCGCGTCTCGCGGAGCTGGAAAAGAGCGAGGCTCGACTCAACAACTTGATCGCGTCCTTTGAGGCCGAGCGTAGAAGGGCGACCGGGCGCGCGGCAACGCTGGCGCCGAGCTCCATCCGTACGACCGATATCGGGCGCCTGGATTGGCCGGTGAACGGGACGTTTCTCTACCGGTTCGGCCGTTTCGTGAATCCCAACAATACGACGACCCGCTGGAACGGAATCGGGATCAGCGCGCCGATCGGCACGGTGGTGAAGTCGGTGTCCGCTGGAACCGTTGCGTACGCGGGACCGATGGGCACTTATGGCAACACCGTCATCCTCGAGCACGGCGGGGGCGATTACTCGGTGTACGGCTCGCTCGACAAGATCGCGGTGCGAAAGGGAACGCGCGTGATCAAGGGTCAGCCGCTCGGAACCGTGGGCGTCAGCGATCCCGCCATGGGATCTCACCTCCACTTCGAGATCAGGCGCGGCGGGCCGGCAGTCGATCCGGCGGAATGGCTGCGTGCCGCCGCGCGGTGATTCCCCCGCGCGGAAGGACAGCAATCACAACGCTGCCCCGCTCGGCGCTCACACTTCGATAGCGGGAGGCACGAGCAAGGCTCCCCCGCGCGCGAAGGCGATCGACGCGACGGCGATGCAGATCTTCACCAAGATGGCGAGCCGCTGGGCCGAGCGCGTGTGCGAGGAGGAAGAGTGCACGTCGTTCTTCACGGAACTTGGCGAGACCGGCGTTCGCGAGGTCTGCGCGCACGACAGCTATCTGATCAACCTCGCCTCGCCCGATCCGGTGTTGCGGCAGCGCTCGCTCGATTCGTTCACCAATGAGCTCCAGCGATGTGAGGCGCTCAAGCTGCAGTACCTGGTGTCGCATCCCGGGAATTTCATGGATGAACGCTCGAGCGGACTAGAGCGAAATGCCGAGGCGATCGGAATCGCCCTCGAGCGCGCGCCGGGAAAGACGATGCTCTTGATGGAAATGACCGCGGGCTCCGGAACGGTGCTCGGCTCCAGTTTCGAGGAGATGGCGAAACTGATCGAGACGATCCCGCTTCCGTGGCGAAAGCGCGTCGGGG